>DASWZM010000201.1:0-2614 GCA_036404455.1 Occallatibacter sp.
AAGGGTGGGCCACCAGCCGGGGTAGCGCAGAGCGAGAGGGGACGTGGACTCTGCGCTACTTGGAGCTATGCCGCCACTGTCGGCCTATTGCTTCTCCGCGACGGAGGTCGTTGTCCGGTCGGTCAGCTTATTTGTCGAGACCACCGTCATCTTCTTACCGTCGGACGAGACGGTCATTTTCGACACTTCAACTACCGTGCCATCCCGCTTGTCAGTCTCCTCTATGGTGTGGGCATCGATGCGCTTCAAAGAGACAGAGTTGTAGTTATACGCTCCGGTGGCCGGGTAGTCTTTGCCGTCGAGCTTGGCGGTGTAGCTGCCCGTCGCTGAGGACATAGTGAGTTCATCGCCAGCGGTCTTGTACGTGGTGGTGAGGCCGTTGTCACTTTGATGAACCTTGGTGATTCGCCACGAGCCAGAGGTCGCATGCACGCCAGAGGGGGCGATTCCGACCAGCGTGGCGGTAGTTTCCGTAGTCACCGGCTCCCCGCCGCCCATCGGATGATAGGTAGTCTTGACTGTCAGAGTCTTGCCGTCGGCCGAAACGGTCCGGGCAGCCTCGCTTACGGTGGTGCCGCCTTTCTTGGTCGTGAGCGCAATCGACTTGGGATCGACTTCACGCACACTGACGGTGTCATAAGGCTGGCCGGTGACGGCCTGGTCCTGCCCATTGGCCTGCACGTCGACTTTCGGGTTGCAACTGACACAGTGATACCAGCCCTGGCTTAGATAAAAGACGTTTGGCTTCGGCGACAGCTTGGATTGGTTCATGTTGGTGTGCCAGGCGCCGTCGAATGGACCTTGCGCAAACGACGATGCGGGAGCCCACAACGCCACGACGAGAAACAGCGCGCAGACAACGAGCCGCTCGATTTTGTTCATCTGAATTTTCCTCCGCAGAGAATTGAGTTTTGGCGCTCTGGGCCGGGGGCAATTCGGGTAATTTGCGCCTGCCAGGATGGCCGCGTCGATTGTACACGCCACTCCCATATGCAGGGGCATTTTTCTTTCATCGCTTGATTCCAACTGACTCCGCGGCCCATGAAGGGGTTAGTTCTGCCTCCTGGCCGCCAGGCCCTACCCCTGATCCCGCCACAGATAGACGCCGCCCAGGAGCCCGGTTTCATTGGACACGATCTGGACGTTCTTTCCCGGCAAGAATTCGATCTTCTTGGTGTTGCCGCCGCCCAGGTAGAGATGGTCCCAGTTGAACAAGGCTTCGGTGGTCTTGATGGCCTCCTGGATCAGCTTGTTCCACTCCTTCTTGCCGAATTTGTCCAGGCCGCGGCGGCCCAGGTAGTCCTCGTAGGTCATGCCCTTCTTGCGCCAGATGTGGTGGCCGAGCTCCAGACCGGGGCAGAGGTGGCCGTTGGTGAAGAGGGCCGCGCCCAGGCCCGTGCCCAGCGTCAGCACCAGCTCCACGCCGTCGCCCTTGATGGCCCCGTAGCCGGCCACATCGGCGTCGTTGCCCACACGCACGGGCTTCTTCCAGCGCTTCTCAAGTTCCGCCTGCAGCGGGAAGCCTCCCGCCCACAGCGGATGCAGATTGAAAGCGCCGAAGGTTTTGCCGTGCTTGACCACGCCGGGAAATCCAACCGAAACGCGGTCGAAATGCCCGATCATCTTGCGCAATTCGTCCAGTCCGCCCAGCACCGCATCGGGCGTGGGCACCTCCGGGGTCAGCACGCGCTGCCGTTCGCCCACCGACTTGCCCTTGGGGTCCAGCAGCATAGCCTTCAGACCCGAGCCGCCAATATCGATGGACATGGTGATCGGGCCAGGGGTGGGAGACGAAGCGCTCGGCGAAGCGCCGGGCGCCAGAGAGGCGGTCGAATCGGTCTTGGTTGTCATCAGCAATGAATTGTAATGTGCCGGGCCTGGATTGTAAGGTCAGGATGAGGCGATATTCACATTTCGCCCGTCCTGCGTCCCCATCCCCTACACTGATTCTTGCCTTCATGCCCGCCTACTGCGAAGTCGCATTGCCCGTGCCGCTGGACCGCGCGTTCACCTATGCGGTGCGCGAGGACCAGCTTCCCAAGCGCGGCGCGCGGGTCATCGCGCCTTTCCGGAATGAGAAGCTTATCGGCGTGGTGACCGCGCTCGACGTCAAGGCCCCGGCGGACTTCGAGGTCCGCTTCCTCGAGGCGGTTCTCGACGACGAACCCCTGCTCAGCGAGCAGTTGCTCAGCCTGGCCGAGTGGATGGCCCAGTATTACCTGGCCCCTCTGGGCGAGGTGCTGCGCGGCATGTTGCCGCTGATGGCCGAGGTGCGGCGCACTGTCTACTACCGCATCACCGACCTGGGGCGCGACGTGCTGGCCGGAAGTTTGGACGGGGACGCGGGGGACTCCCAGGTCTCTCCGCCGCGGCGGACGAGACCTGGGGCACCCGGGCCCGGTCTCGCGCACAAAGGCAGCGCGAGGCGAAGGGGAAAGCTGTCACCAGAAGAGCAGGACCTGGAGCACCGGGTGCTGGCGCGGCTTGCCGCGGGCGAGCCGGTGAAGGTGTCAACGCTGCGCACGGCTACCGCAGCCACGCTGCCGGTGCTGGCCGGGCTGCTGCGCAAGAAGTGGATTGCGCGGGAGACGGCGGCCGTGGAGCGCGATGCGCG
>DASWZM010000202.1:0-2830 GCA_036404455.1 Occallatibacter sp.
CAGCCGGAGCCCGCTCTGAAAAGCCGGCTCCGGCTCTGGGGAAGCCGTCCCACTTAGCCAACGGCCGGCTCTCACTTGGGAGTCCAGCCGGCCTGCGGATCTTGACGTACGCCCTGCTCTGGCCGCAAGCATCCGTTGCGGTGGCAAGCATATCCCTCGGGGCGCATTGCCGCAGGAGCCTTCGAGGCATCGCCCACTGGAATCAAGAACCGCCGCACATGGAATAGTGCGATTGTGCTAACCAGCGTTTCAAAACGCCGTCAAATTATTTGAGAGCCCCTCGCGCCTTCAAGAACTGCTTCTGCCCGTTCCAACGGCACTGGTCCGGGTCTATGCGCGGGTCAGTAGGTTGCTTTCGGGGTTACCTCGGGTGTCAGGAGATGCTCCGGGGAATCGCTGCGGTAGGTTACTATAGTGGTATATGGAAGAGAGCTTGACTTTTGTTGCCGCTGTAAACCGGCGGGCGCGGGGTTAGGGGTATAATCGTTGGCACTGTCAAACGTTGAGTATTTTTGAACTGCAACTTCTTTCAGAAATGAGGAAGCGAGTGTTCGTCAGGCAGCGTTCTGTAGTGATCGTTGTGATCCAGGTAGTACTGATCGCATTGTCGGCCGGGTTTGCGTGGCTGCTGCGCTTCGACTTCGCGTTTCCGCAGGCGAGGCTGTTTTTGTGGGCTTTGCCGCTGCTGGTGGGGATGCGGTTGGCGGCCATGGCGCGCTTCAATCTTTTTCACGGGTATTGGCGCTACACGGGGATGAGCGACGCGCTGGATGTGGTCAAGGCGGTGGCTCTGGGCTCGCTGGGTTTTCTGATAGCGGAGCGCTGGATTGTGGGGGCGTCGTCGTTTCCCCTCTCGGTATATTTTATTGAGGCGGTTCTCACCGCCGGGGCGCTGGGCGGGGTGCGGATTTTGTCGCGGGCGTTCATGCAGAGGGTGCAGGTACACGCCAATGGGATCTCGGGCAAGTCGGTGGTGGTGATCGGGGCCGGCTGCGGGGCGGCGATGCTTCTGCGGGAGCTGCCGCGCAGCGGCTACACGGTGCTGGCGCTGGTGGACGACGATCCGGCCAAGGCTGGGGTTCGCTTGCACGGGGTGCCGGTGGCGGGCAAGGTCGAGGATCTCTGCGCGGTGGTGCGGCGCTATGGGCCGGCGGAGCTGATGATTGCGATTCCCTCGGCGACGCGCGAGGAGATGCGGCGCATTACGGAGCGCTGCCAGGAGACGGGATTGCGTTTTCGCACCATTCCCGGTCTTGCCGACCTGATCCACGGCACGGTGACGGTGGAGCAGTTGCGCGAGGTGAATCTGGAGGATCTGCTGGGGCGCGAGCCGGTGGAGTTCAATCTGCAGTCGGTGCGGCGCAAGATTGCCGGGCGGGTGGTGATGGTGACCGGGGCGGCCGGATCGATCGGCAGCGAGCTATGCAATCAGCTGCTGATGTACGGTCCCTCGAAGCTGGTATGCGTGGATCAGGCGGAGACGCCGCTCTTCCATCTGCAGCGGGCGCACTCCCGGCCCGGGGTCAAGGCGGTCTATTGCGTGGCCGATGTGACCGACAGCGGGCGCATGCGCGACCTGATCGAGGAGCACGATGTGCGCGCCATCTTTCACGCGGCGGCTTACAAGCACGTATCGCTGATGGAAGAGAATCTTCAGGAAGCGGTGAAGAACAACGTCTTCGGCCTGCTCTCTCTGATTGAAGTTGCGGGCCAGTCGGGCTGCGAGGATTTCTTGCTCATATCGAGCGACAAGGCGGTGCATCCGACCAGTTTCATGGGCTGCACAAAGCGGATCGGGGAGTTGATCGTGGCCTCGCGTCCCTCCGGGCCGATGCGCTGCGTGAGCGTGCGCTTCGGCAATGTGCTGGGCTCGCAGGGCAGCGTGATTCCGCTCTTCCAGGAGCAGATCCGCACCCACCGCCAGATCACCGTCACCGACCCCAATGTGACCCGCTACTTCATGACCATCCCGGAGGCGGTGTCGCTGGTGTTGCAGGCTTTTGCCATCGGCGGCAAGGGCGACATCCTGGTTCTGGACATGGGCCAGCCGGTGCGCATTCTGGATATGGCCGAGACGCTGATCCGGCTTTCGGGGATTCCGCGGGAGAATGTGAAGATCGTCTTCAGCGGTCTGCGGCCGGGCGAGAAGCTCTTCGAGGAGCTGTTTTACGACTTCGAGGGTCGCGCGGCGACCGACGCCCAGAAGGTGCTTCGCACCCGCAGCCGGGTGACCAGCTGGCAGGCGCTGCAGGCGCAACTTCAGGCGCTGCATGCCGAATGCGCCACCGCCGCGCCCGAGCGCATCCGCTCCAAGGTCAAGGAGATCGTTCCGCAGTACCAGTGGGAGCCCGCCGAGGAGAGCCGCCGCAAGCCGGTCCTGGCCGCCAAGGAGCCCGCCATGGTTCCCGTGGGCGCCGCCCTCTCCAGCGCCACCGACTGATCTGCCAGCCGGCGGGCTCTTTTTTGCAGCCGGCGGAAGCGATTTCCGTCCCTGGTGAATCGATCTTCCGCTGCATGCCCGGCGCGATGCTGCTGAAGGCACAGATCGGGGATTTCAGTTGGCATTGCTCCCGCCATACCTTTGCCCGCCGCCTGGTCATGGCTGGAGTCGCTCTGAAGGCCGTCCAGGAGTTGAAGGGGCACAAAACGATTCAGATGACGGCTCGGTACGCGCATCTATCGCCTGACCACCCCCAGAGCGCGGTCGAGCTGATCTCCGGCGTAAAACCGGCCAAACAGCCACTGGAAAAACAAACAGCCACCGGCACAAAAACTGCCACCCGGAAGGGGCGGCCAGCGGTCTCTTGATCCTTGTCGTATGTGATTGATT
>DASWZM010000203.1:0-5305 GCA_036404455.1 Occallatibacter sp.
GCCCAAAACCTGGGTGGGCGAGACGCATGGAACAGGCGGCTGAGCGCTCTGCGTTTCAGAAGATGCGGATGATGCCTGGGCCGGGGCCTGGGCTGGGGCTGGGGTTTGGGCCGGAGCCGGAGCCGAGCCGGCTGCCGGGCTGGCAGCCGGGGAACTGGGCGCAGCGGAGTTCGAAGCCGTTTCGACAGGAGCCAGGTTGGCGGTTGCCGGATCTGTCGATTGATCTTGCGTGCCCGCCTGGTTGGTATCCTTGGCAATCTGGGTTGGAGTCTTCTGGCATCCGGCAATGCAAAATAAGGCTGCCAGGGCAAACAGGGCCAACCGCCCGGGACTGAAGAAAAATTTCATTTCACGCTCCATTTCACCAGAATGCTAGCCGAAGCGTGTGGGGCCGGACAGTCCTCTATTGACCATACGGAATGGGGATCAGTGCCGGCTTCCCGGCGGCACGGACTGGCCGCGGTTGTTGGCCGGCGGGGTGGTCACGGGCCTGCGTTCGGGGCGCGGATTCACAAGCTGCTGGCAGAGCGGCGCGTCCTGTCCGCGGGCAAGTCCTGGGAGCGCATCCTGCGCACGGCAGAGGCGCAGTTTCATGGCGTCGGCGTCCCTGCCGCTCAGCAGTTGGGTCCGCTCCAGGCCGCTGAATGGGTCCAGGTCGTAGCGGTAGACAAAGTCCTCGGCCGGTTTCTCCTTGCCGTAGTCGAAGTGGCTCCAGGTACCCACAAGTTCGCGGCCATTGGGCTCGGCCAGCCCCGCGTAGATCTGGGTCCAGGCCACTCCGGCCGGCGCGTTGGCGGTCCAGATGGGCACTCCCTGGCCGCCGCGCATCCAGCGAGCCGCCCAGGTGTGCGCGCGCATGTCATAGTGAAAGGCGGTGAAATATGTGTCTGCCGCGCACTCCCTGCAACTGTCGTAGAGTGCGGCCAGCTCCTGCGGGCCGCCGTCGGCAAACGTCATCCAGTCCAGCCAGCGCAGGTTGACGCCCTTGAGCAGGGGCGTAAGCAAATGATTGGTGAGCGAAACGCTCCACACGGCAAAGGTGTCCGCGTTGGCCGGCGATTGCGGCGAGGCGCGCAGCGTGGTGACCACCAGAGCGGCGTCGTACTGGACGCTGATCTCGCGAATGGCGGTCCATTTTTCCGCTTCCAGCGAACGCGTGACCCAGACGATCACGTCCTGGTCCTTCTGGGAGTGGAAGTCCATCCAGCGAAAGGGGTCGGGCTGCTGAGCACACATGGGAGTGGCGGCGGCCAGCACTGCGCAAATCAAACCGGCAACGGGCCAAGGGATAACGCCACGCATGGGTCTAGATATATCAGAGCGCGGGGGCGGGCCGGCAGTCGCGGGCCAGCGCGGGCCAGGTATGACTTTGGTTCCGGGTCAGTTCTGACCTTGGAGCCGGGCCAGGTTGGCCTTGGCCTGCGCGTGGTCAGGCTGCAGTTGCAGTGCATGCTCGAAGGCGGACCGAGCGGCAGCGGTTTGTCCGCCACGGGCAAGCAGGGCGCCGAGGTTGTTCCAGCCGTCGGCATCCTGAGGATTCAGTTGGAGGGCACGCTTCTGTTCTGCGAACGCCTCTTCAGACTGCCCCATAGCGTCGAGGATCTGGGACAACAAGGAATGGACCTGGGGGTCTTCCGGAGCGATTCCGGCAGCCGTGCGCAGATGGGCCAGCGCATCGTTGAGCCGGTTCCGCTGCGCGTAGGCCATGGCCAGCTTTTCATGCGCATCGGGCGAGGCAGGCCACGAACGCAGCGCGGATTCGAGCAGCTTGGCTGCCTGCTCCGCATCGCCGGCGTCGGCGGCCATTGCGCCCAGGTTGTAGAGCGCGGTGAAATCCCCCGCATCCAATTCAAGCGCGCGGCGGAACTCGCGGGCTGCATTCTCCTTGCGGCCGGCACCCAGCAGCGCCGCACCCAATCCGCTGCGCGATTCGGCATCTTCAGGGCAGGCTGCCAGCAGGGCGCGGAACTCCTTCTCCGCCTCCGCATACTCGGCGCGCCGCACGCCCAGGCGTGCCAGATCGAAGCGCGCGTCGCAGCCCCCTGAATCGGCCGGGGCGGCAATCGCAATAGCGCTGCGGTAGCGCTCCCGTGCCGGCTCGAACTGGCCCGCGCCCTCCAGCGCCGCGCCCAGGGCCGTTATCGTGCGCGCGTTGGTTGGATCCAATTTCAGTTCCCGTTCATAAATCGCGGCGGCCTCAGTGAACTTGCCCTGCCCGGCAAGCGCGGCGGCCAAGTTATACAGGCTTACGCGATCCATCGGCGACTTTGACAACCGGTTGCGCATCCACGCCTCTTCGAGCAGCAGCCGCGGGTCTGCCGCGTTGGCGGGCGTATTCACCGGCAAAACCTGCAGCCACAGGTGCGACATTTCGTCCTCCGACCGGTTGCCGGCCTGCACCCGAACCGGCGGCGAATGTGGATTGTGCGGGTTGGCCGGCGAGTTGTCGAAGGTGTACTTCATGTGCAAAACGGTGCCCCTGGGCAGCAGCAGCGGCTCCCGGTAGCGATAGACCGACTGGCGGTTGATGTCCCAGTCTTTGATCCACACCAGCCACTTCTTCTCGCCGTCCGGCAGTATGGCCCAGCCTTCCATATCGCGGCCCAGGTAATGGGTGTGGGGATAGATGCCCAGCACATCCACGTCCACCGGCAGCGTGAGAGAATCCTCCACCACGAAATTGCTGTCGCCAGGCGGAATGTCGAGGGCGTCGTCGCGATCCAATTGCAGCAGCATGGGCTGCTGGACGGGCGGATCGTTGGTAAAGTAGAGGCCCAACTGCGCGGTGACGGTCTCCGGCTTGCCGGAGGGCTTGAGGTGGATGTTCAGCACCAGGTCGTTGCCTGGGTCCAGCCGCCAGGACATTCCCTCCGGCTCAACCAGCGCCGGGGTATCGGGCTTCCAGAACAGGAAGTGGCTGTCGGGGTCGAAGCGGTTGCCGGCGTCCATCAGAAGTTCCATGCCGGGCACACCGTCCTGCCAGGCGGCGGGATGGCTGCGGCGCAGGCTCGCCGTGCGGTCGATCAGCACGTTGGCGTGGTGAACCACCCTGGCCGGGCTGGGAAGAATCTCCATCGCCCGGATGTAGTGGGTTTCCTTGAGCGGATAGGGTATGATCAGGTTGCGAAAGACATCCGTGCCACCGGCCTGCAATGTGAAGGGCCGTTCGGTCTGGAGGATCAGGTCGGGCTTGCCGAGCTGCCAGGTGGTGTCGTAGTGCGGCGGAGCCGGCGCATCCCTGGGGTCGCCCTGCGGTATGCCGCCGTTGATCCAGCGCTTGAGCAGCGCCTGCTCCTGATCGGTCAGCCGTCGCACATCGGCAAAGTCTCCGTAGCCCGGCTCCGGCAGCCACGGTGGCATGAACCGCGACTGGGTGACCGTCAGCATCTGCGGAGCCCAGCGCCGCGCATCGCCGTAGGTCAACAGGCTGAAAGGTCCGGCGCCGCCGGGATGGTGGCAGGTGGTGCAGTGGCTGTAGAGCAGTGGCGCTACGTCGCGGGACCAGGTCTCAGGGGCGGTTGCGTGAGCGGTTACCGGTTTTGCTGCGGGAGCAGACGATGGAGCGGTTGCCGGTGCTGACTCCTGTCCCGTTATCGAGTCGACGGCGCGGCTGGCCGTTGGGTCGGCTTGCGGCTTTGCCGCGGCCGCGTGCGTCCCGGCAGGCGGCCGGCACAGCTGGTAAAAAAGCGCTGCCAGCACCGGAAAAACAGCCAAAATGCGGAGGTTCTTCATCTCTGCAAGAAGACGATGGAGCAGCCGACAGGCGGTCCTCCGGGCTGCGGGACGGGTTTGCCGGCGAGTGCCGCGGCGATCGCCGTCTCCAGATCGTGGTGCTGCGGTTGAGGCCGTTCCTGGCCGAGCGAGATATACCGGTCGTCGATGCGGCCGTGGTAGACCTCGCGCAGGTCATTCCCATCGGCGAAGAAGATGGCTGCCTCGGGTGTGATGGTCGCGTGCGCCCGCTCGACCACGATTTGCCTGGGATCGAGCAGCGTGTCGCCAGTTATTGAATAGTCCCGATTGTGCTCGGCAACGACTTGAGCGGTGTCCCCTGCGTTGGGGTACACCCACCAGAAGCGGACTCCCTGCGCAGAAAACTGCTGAGTCAGGCGCGCAATTTCAGGAACATAACGGTCGGAGATCGGGCAGTCACTGGCCGCGAAGATGAGCACCACCACGCGCACCCCCGGGCCGGCAAGCTGGCGAACGGGATGGCCGTGCAGGTCGAGGCCAAAATCAGGCGGCGTGCCGGCGTCGGCCTGGCCGAGGGCAAGCACCAGAGCAATCGTGGCTACACAACAGAACAAAGATCGCATGGGCGGCGGTTCAACCTAACGAGATTCTAACAAAGCGAATACATCTTGGGCCGGGGGGTCCATCACTGTGCACAGCTCACAACCCTAGATTCGCCCACAACGCGTCCACTCTGGCCTTGGTCCCGCGGTCCATCTCGATCATCGCCGGCCAGGGGCGCTCGAATCCTTCCGCCTTCCATTTGCGCGTGGCGTCTATCCCCATCTTCGATCCGTAGTTGGGCAGCCGCGAGGAGTGATCGAGCGAGTCGATCGGCCCCAGCGTGAATTGAATGTCGCGCTCGGGGTCGATGTTGTTGGTCACGCGCAGCGTCACCTCACCCACGTCCTGCACGTCGCAGTCCTCGTCCACCACCACGATGCACTTGGTAAACATGGCCTGGCCCAGAGACCAGATGGCGTTCATCACCTTGCGCGCCTGGCCGGGATAACTCTTGCGGATGGAAACCAGCATCAGGTTGTGGAAGACCGCCTCAACGGGCAGATGAATGTCCACGATTTCGGGGATGGTCATCTTCATGGCCGGCAGAAAGATGCGCTCCACGGCCTTGCCCATCCAGGCGTCCTCCATGGGCGGCTTGCCCACGATGGTGGCGGCGTAGATAGGGTCCTTGCGGTGAGTGATGCAGGTGAGGTGGAAGACCGGGTACAGGTCAGTCAGAGTGTAGAAGCCGGTGTGGTCGCCGAAGGGACCCTCAGCGCGCAACTCGCCCAGCTCCACGTAGCCTTCGAGCACGATCTCGGCATGGGCCGGGACTTCCAGATCGACGGTCTCGCACTTGACGATCTCAACCGATTTGCCGCGCAGGAAACCGGCAATCATGAACTCCTCAACCTCCGGCGGGGCGGGCACGATGGCGGAAAAAGTGGTGGCCGGATCGGTGCCGATGGCTACCGCAACCTCCAGCCGCGAGCCTTTCAGGTTGCCCATTGCGACTTGCGGCATGCCGCCGATGGGACCGTCGGGAATGGCGACCGCCCCGCCGGCCGAC
>DASWZM010000204.1:0-1823 GCA_036404455.1 Occallatibacter sp.
AAGCCGCTTTCCAGGTAATCCGGCCATGGTGGAGCAGATGCACCGCGAGGTACTCAGCTCTGTCGACCGGCTCGAACTCGAGTTACAGCACGAGGGCGCTTCCGCCGGCGCCCGCACCGGCAAGCCGTATGCTGTTCCGGCGGGATATCAGGATTCGGTCGCCGATTATTACCGGCGGTTGAGCAGGAATCCATAGGAAAGATTATGGTCCACGGAGCAGGCCGAGCCAGTTATAACTCTCTGTAAGTAGATGTGGAATCAGTTACAGATGCAGATAACAATCCGCGTGGATTTCAGGCTGTTACCGGAACGCCTTCCGAAGCCGGGTGGGTTGGTGCGGCGATCTCGCAGATGGCCCAACCGGCGATGAGGAGGCTGGGCGCGTGGGTGGGTGCGGCGTCGCCGAGACGGGCGAGGGTGGTACACAGGACCTGCTGGCCGGGTTGAGCCGCACGGGAGACGACGGCACACGGGAAGTCGGGCGGGAGACCCTGCTGGAGCCATTCTTGCGCGAGCAAATGAAGGTCACGGCCGGGCATGTAGACGACGCGGGTGGAATCTTCCAGTTCAGGCAGCGGCGACTGGTTGTGCGACTGCGCGTGGTGGCCGGTGGAGAAGATCACGTTTGACGCGCTGTTTCGGTTGGTGAGAGAGCAACCGATGGCGGCCGCGGCGGCAAAGGCGGCGCTGATTCCGGGGACGACTTCAAAAGGAATGCCCGCTTCGGCGAGAGCAGCGATCTCTTCGGCGGCGCGGCTGAAGATGAGCGGGTCGCCGCTCTTGAGGCGAACCACGCTGCGATTGGCGCGGGCGTGTTCGATCATGAGCGCGTTGATTTCTTCCTGAGTGATGGCCTTGCTGCCGCAGCGCTTGCCGACGTTGAGGATTTCGGCGTCCGGCGAGGCGTGTTCAAGAATCGCTTGCGGGACAAGATCGTCGTGCAGAATGACGGTGGCGGCCCGGATGAGACGCATGGCCTTGATAGTGAGCAGGTCCGGATCTCCGGGGCCCGCGCCCACCAGATAAACGGTTCCGCTGGAATCCGCGGGATACTTCAGAGCGCTTTCGAAAGACCTCTCTGGAGGAGTGGAGCCGGGATGGACGATTGCGGCGTGAGCATAGGCAGTCGGTTCCGTTGCGAGCGGCGCGAGGGCCATCTGGCGTGACGGGCAGGAGGCGGACTGGCAGACCTGACGCTGGGCCAGTCGATGCAGTAGAGACTTCCGGGCCTCGCAGCGGGGGTGGTTTTCGAGAACCTCGCGGCGGAGTTGACCCAGACTTTCGAGCCACGCGCCCAGGTCCTCGGGCAGTTGCTCGTCGATTTCGCGGCGGAGGCGCTGGGCGACGGCGGGACTTTCTCCGGAAGTGGAGATAGCGATCTGAAGGGGTCCGCGGCTGACCACTGAACCGAAAAAGAAATCGCAGTTGGGAATGTCGTCGACGCTGTTGCAAAGGATGTTTCGCTCGACGGAGCCCCGATAAACGGCTGAGTTGACTTCAGGTAGGTCGGTGGCGGCGATGACCAGAAAGTTGCCGTCCAGGTCGGAGAGCTGGAAGCGGCGCTTGATCCATTCGAGTTTGCCCTCGCTGGCCAACTGGCGGATTTCGGGCCGAGCATCAGGGGCGATGACGCGGAGCCTGAGCCCGGCGCCGAGCAGGCTGCCAATCTTGTCCAGCGCGACATTGCCGGCGCCTACGAGGAGGCAGTTGCGGCCGGCGAGTTTGAGGAAGATCGGCAGAAGGCTCATTGAAACATTCCCTCGGGGGCTAAGGCCGCGCCCTTTCAAAACATTGCGGCTTGGCTTTTGTGGTTTCCCACCCTT
>DASWZM010000205.1:0-1642 GCA_036404455.1 Occallatibacter sp.
AATGGGAATCAGCAGCGTGTAGGGGCCGATGTCGAGGTTGACGGTGCCGAACATCAGGGCGCAGACGGCAAAGCCGAGAAAGCCGCCGCAAAGCAGTTTGCGGTTGTCGATGCGCGAGCCGAGGATGCCGACCACGGGCGACCCGATAAAGGAGCCGACGCCGCGCGGGAAGACGACCAGGCCGGCGGTGAATGCGGTATAGCCGAGAACCTCCTGATAATAAAGGGGCAGGATGGCGATGGTGATGTAGATGCACATTCCCAGCATGGCGATCATGAAGCAGCCGGTGCGGAAGTTGCGGTCCTTGAGGACGTGCAGATCGACCAGGCCCTTGGGGTGGGTCCAGGAGTGCCAGATCCACAGCAGGAGCGAGACGGTGAGCGCCGCGACCGTCCAGCGCACCCAGGCGGCGCCGAACCAATCGTCTTCCTGGCCCTTGTCGAGCACGATCTGGAGGCTGCCGGTCCACACCATAAGCAGGCCGAAGCCGATGTTGTCGAAGGCGCCGACCTTGGCGTTCTTGATGTAGGGCGGGTCGTAAACGAACCGGCTGATCATGAAGACGGCAAGAATGCCGACGGGGATGTTGATGTAGAAGGCGTAGCGCCAACTGAAGGTATCGGTGAGCCAGCCGCCCAGGGTGGGCCCGATCACCGGCGCGACGACGATGCCCAGTCCATAAGCGGCCATGGACATGGAGCGCTTGGAGACGGGAAAGCTTTCCAGAAGAATGGATTGCGAGAGGGGTTGCAATGCGCCGCCGCCCGCTCCCTGCAATACGCGGGCCAGCAGGATGACGCTCAGCGAGGGGGCGGCTCCGCAGAAGAAGGAGGCGATGGTGAAGAGGGTGACGCAGGTGAGCAGAAAGCGCTTGCGGCCGAAGCGGCGAGCGAACCAGTTGGAGGCGGGGAGGATGACGGCGTTGGCGACCAGGTAGGAGGTGAGGACCCAGGTGGCTTCGGAGTTCGAGGCCGAGAGCGACCCGGCGATGTAGGGCAGGGCCACCGAGGCGATGGCGGTGTCGAGCACCTCCATGAAGGTGGGGAGCATGACGGAGACGGTAACCAGCCACGGGTTGACGCCCTGGGTGAGCGGGTAGCGGGCTTGGGCGGCGGCGGTGGTCATGGTGGAGGGAACTTTTGAGGGTAAACGATTGGGGGGACGGGCGCCAGTGACGGGGCGGAATGGTTGGGAAAGAGGAGACAAGGCCGGCAAAAAGACCCTGAAGAGCTAGAGATTAGGTGGAACGATCCCACCATGGCGGCAAAAAGTCGCCGCGGCGACACGCCGCGAGAGCCTGCCCTGAGCGCGGCAGAAGGGGTGGGGCGCCCGGCACGCTAAAGCCCGCCTCTTTTTGGCTCTTTTGGCACGATGCCCGACCCTGAAGGGTGCCCCGGCGCCCGGTCGTGCCCTGACACAAAGCGGGTTTTTGAAACACGCTCTAAGCTGATTTGGCCGGGCGCAGGAATCAGAGAAAGTATTCGAAGTCTGTTTCGACCTTCATCCGTCGATGGATCTTGAGAATGTGGCCGGACTGACGCGAGGGATTCAGCTCCACGTAGTTGCGTGGTCCATGCCAAAGGTAGCGCTCGCCGGTGAGCAGATCCTCAGCTTCGTAGGCGCGGTCGAGGGGGATTTCAAG
>DASWZM010000206.1:0-8203 GCA_036404455.1 Occallatibacter sp.
ATCTCCAGCGCCTCGTTGATGACGATGGGGAAGGGCGTGCCCTTGAAACCCAGCATCTCGCCCACGGCCATGCGCAGCAGGTTGCGATCCACCGCTGGCATGCGCTCCAGCCGCCAATGCTTCGAGTTCTGCACCAGCAACTCGTCGATCTTCTCCTGGTGGGCCACGGCCACACGGAACAGATCCTCCGCAAAGCCGCGCACCTCGGGCTCCACTTCGTCGCCGGCCATCCAGAAGGTGGCCCGCACCTGGTCGGGAGTCTGCTTGCCGATGTCTGCCTGAAACAGCATCTGCATTGCCAGCTCGCGCGATTTGCGCCGCGGTCCGGCGGTCAAGCGGTGCCGCCTTGCTCAAGCTTGCGACGCAGGCTCGCCATCTCGATGGCCGCCACGGCAGCCTCAAATCCCTTGTTCCCGGCCTTGATGCCGGCGCGGTTCAGCGCCTGCTCCAGCGTCTCGCAGGTCAGAACGCCAAAGCTGTGCGGAATCCCGGTCTCCTGCTGCGATTGACCGATGCCCCGCGCCACTTCGTTGTAGATGGCCTCGTAATGGGCCGTCTCGCCGCGCAGCAAACAACCTAAAGTCACGATCGCGTCCGCCCGGCCCACATTCGCCACCGTCCGCGCCGCCGCGGGAATCTCCCACGCTCCCGGTACGCGAACCACCTCAATATCCGCCCGCTTCGCGCCGCTGCGCAGCAATGCGTCCAGCGCTCCTTCCAGCAGCCGCTCGGTAATCACCGCGTTCCAGCGCGCCACCACAATCGCAAACTTCATCCCCGCCGCGCTAAGGTCGCCTTCCACCGCCACCGGCTTGCCGCGCAGCGGATCGGTCCAGGCCCAGAAGCTGAACGCGAATCCCGGCTCCGGCTCCGCGGTAAAGATGCGCGACTTCCAGTGGGTCTGGGTGATCGGCGACAGCCTCGCGGCCTCTTGATCGCCGCCTTCCGTGCGTAGCCAGTTCCCGGCGGTCTGGTGCATCGCATCGATCCCGGTCACCTCCACAAGCACATCGGCGGTCGGGGGGAATTCACCATCCACAAACTCCAGGTTGCCCAGCGGAGCCAGAAATGCCGCACCGCGGCTGGTTTCCTCGTTCCATCCAGCGCCCGGAGCAAACCCAAGCGCCGAAAAGAAGCTCGACAGCCGGTCATAGACCGCGCGGCTGCCGGCAGGACGAAGAAAGGAGATCCCCTTGATCATGGTTTGATTCTATCGTGCGGAGGTGGCTCTGCCTGCCCACGCGCTTCTGCATCGGCCAACAGGAAAGGCCGGCGCGGGCCGGCCTCTCTGCTTCGAACTCGATCGCCTACAGGCTACGTGGTAGACCGCGGCTTCACGGCGATGGCCGTGGCCGGAACGATGCTTCCGCTACCCGAATACGTGCAGCCAATGTCGTTGCCCCCGGCGGAAACGGGCGTGCAGGCCGGCAGGTTGGGAGCAATCTGCTGTATGTCTGGGTCTATCTGCGCGTTTGTTTTCGTCAGGTTGTTGATGATGTCGGGCACGCTTATGTAGTGGATCAGGTTGTCGCCCGCCGTGGAAACAAAGAATAGCGAGTCGTCCGGAGTGAACGCGCCTGCCAGCGGGGCCGTGATCGCCGCAGCCGAGCTGCCGCCCAGAGTTACATAACCCACCGTGCCCGCCGCGCCATTGGACCCCGGAACGTAATACGGCAACAAAGCGCCGGGCGTGGAGCCGTCGTAGGTGATGAAAGCCAGGTTGGACGCGGGCGATGCCACCACCTGATTGACGGCGGTCGCGTTCACGTTGTTGACCGGAACCTGATTGAGCGTGTGCGCAATGGTGAGCGGCGAGAGCGTCTCCACCTGGTTCGGAGGCGTGCCGGCGGTCGTCACGGGGCATTCTTCAACGGGAATGGTGACTCCAATGTCGGAGAGCGTAACCCCGCCGCCCATCAGAGCCGCGCCCAGAATGTGCCGTCCATCTGTTGTGGCCGCCAGAACGTCGGTCTCCGCGTTTACTGAATCTCCCTCGGGATAGAAGACCATGCTCGCCGCGTTGCCAACCGTCCCGGAGGGGCACCACGTACGAGCCACTGTGGGGTTGCCACTCAGGTACGCGCCCACGCCGGGGATGGTCAGCGCCACGCTCTGCGCACCCGGATTCCCCGCGCCGGAAGCGGCGAGCGGGTAGGTGGTCCAGCCAGTATTCACGTTGTAAACGTACATCGTATCGCTGTGGCCGGCCCCCAAAGAGGCACTGTCGGTGATGTACAGCGTCTTCGAATCGGGGGCCCAGGCGGCAGCATTGCCCACGCCGCCAAACGTCGTGGAGCTGGAACTGGCGATGCTGTAGAGATAGAAGACCTGCCGCACCGGATCGTTGATGAGCAGTTGCCCGTTGTTCGGTGAGACGGCGAGAACCACGCCCGGTACGTTGGGATCCTGCTTGCTCAGCGTGTTGGTAGTGGTGCTGTAGTACATCAATTCGTGGGGCGAGCCGAAGTAAAGATTGGTGCCGTTCCGGTCCATCACCATCGAGTTCGGCACATACGGCAGGCGTACCGTCGAGCCCACCGTGCCGCTGATCAGCTCTACCGGGATAAAGTACTGCGACTCGCCGGGCGCCGAGAACCACATGTAGTCGCTGGCGGTGCCGGGGGTGGTAATCTTCACCGGGTTCGATGAAATGGAGAGACCCGTGCCGTACAAGCCGGTCACATTGATTGGAGCCGGATTGCAGGTGGTCGGCTGGCAGATGGCATACACCGACGCCACGCCGGGGAAGTTGGTTGTGACGCCGCCGGAGGCGCTTGCGGTGATGTCGATCGGGTCGGTGGACTGGTAGTCCAGCGTAAGGCCGGTAATGGGATTCCCTTGCGTGTCGATGATGTTGGTGGTCAAATTCTGCTGCACGCCCTGGGTGATCGTTCCTACGGTCCCTCCGTTCGCCAGGGTGACGCTGATCGACTCCGGCGGGCAGGTCGAGAAGTAACCGGCCGATGATTCCCCGCCTGCCACCGAAGCCGTGATCACAGTGGTGCCCGGCTGTTCGGCAGTAATTTGGTTGGTCTCCGCGTTGATCGAGGCCACGCTCGCAGTGCCAACCTGGTAGCTGAGGGTGCCGAGGGGCAGCAAGCAATCGGGGATCGAACCCAGGCTCACGCCAGGGGGCAAAGGACACGCAAGGCTCGGTGTGGAAGCGGTGGTCACCGAGGGCGGTGCGCAGAACAATTGCTGCTTGTTGTTGCTACCCACAAAGCATGCCTGCGAATCAAGCTGCGCCAATTGGCCCTGCGAAAGGCAGGCCCGCGGCCCGGCAAGTGTCACAGAGGTTACCAGGGCATGCACGTAAACCTCCACCGGATTCGAAGTCACCGAATTCGCAGAGGCCGTGATGTAAGCCGTCCCGTAGGGCAAACCGCCCGTCGATGGCAGCGGGTTGGGAAAGCTGCAGATGGTGTAGTTGGCGATGCCGCCGCCGGTGTTCCGGTTCCATGTGCCGGCGCAGATGTTCCCGGTCGGCGAGATGTCCACTAGCTCGTTGTTGGTGGTGCCGTAGGTATACGTGCTGGCGCTGGCCGCGCTGCCCTTGCAGGTCTTGGCCGTGGGCGCTGACACCTGTTGCGTCTGCCCGAAGGCAATCGATAACCCCGTCGTCTGCGGCGACAGGAAGATGGACGCCACGTCCGTGTCCTTCAACCCGTAGCCCAGGCCGTTGCAATAGTTCCCCGCCGGATTGCGCGTGCAGCCGGAGATCGATATCCCGGCTGGTATGGCCACGCACAACAAACAGACAAGCGTCAAAAACCGCCGCATGAATCCTCCCCGCCCCGCCTCTTCGAACCGCGGAACGGTTCTTCCGAAATTACGTCAGAAAAATTGGGTTAATGCACTCTCAGAAATTCTGTAGACCGGAAACACTGCCCTCAAGCCGGCGCCACCCCATGGAGTGACGGCCCTGTATCCCAATCCCAAAGACCACGCTGCCTCTGAAAATGCTCTCTAGCGGCCCGTCAACAAGCCCAAGGTTGGACTACAGCCGGGAAATCCGCTCCAATGACCGGCTCCCGGCGGTACGCTCTTCCCTGTAGCCAGTCGGCGAAACCCGCTCTCAAATCTCCAATGAAAAGTGTATCAGGACGGGGCCGCCCCCTGCAGATACCCGCCAGGCGCACGGCCGGATTCCCCACCCTGCTCTCAATAGACTCCGCCGCGCGCGGATGGGGAGCAAAACTCAGTTCCCAGCCCCCAGGTACTCTGCGAACCACTCCACCGCCCGGTACATCACGTCCCGCCGGTGCGCGGGATCCACAAACCCGTGCCCTTCGTTGGGGTAGACCACCAGTTGCGTCGGCACATGCTGGTCCTTGAGCGCGTGCCAGAATTCGTAGGACTGCGGCGCCGGGCACTCCCCATCCCGGTCCCCCACCACCACAAGCGTCGGCGTCCGCGCCTGCTTGATGAAGTTGATCGCCGAACTCCTGGCGTACACCTTCGGATCGTCGTAGACCGACGCGCCAAAGTACGGAATCATCCACTGGTCGATCGAGTTCTCCCCGTAGTAGCTCTGCCAGTCGGAGATTCCCGCGCCCGCAACCGCCGCTTTGAACCTCTGCGTCTGGGTCACGGCAAACATGCTCATGAATCCGCCGTAGCTCCACCCGGTGAGACCCACGCGGTTGGGGTCCACCGGGTACTTCGCCAACACCGCATCCACTCCCGCCAGAATGTCGGCCAGGTCCCCGTACCCGAAGTCCTTGCGGTTGGCCTGCGTAAACTCCTCACCCTGCCCGTAGCTGCCGCGCGGATTGGGAAGCAACACAAAGTAGCCCAGCGCGGAGAACGCCGCCTCGCCCAACCCTCCGCCCCCGCCCCAGTGCGCCACCACCGCCGCGGCCGGCCCGCCGTGAACCTCCACGATCAATGGATACTTCTTCCTGGGATCGTATTCTTTCGGCAGCATCAGCCAGCCCTGCACACGGAACCCATCGCTCTTCCACGAAAGCGAAACCGACTTCCCCCACCCCTGTTCCACCCCATCGTTCAGGTGGGTCAATTGCATCACGCCCTCCAGGCCCGCTGTCATCACCGTCCCCGGCTTGGCTTCATACACCTCCGTGGCATGGTCGAAGGTGCTGGCGCGAAACACGAACAGAGAGTGATCGGCCGGCGACGAGAGGCTCAGTTCCAGCCTTCCGTCGCCCACGCTCCCCGGAATGCTGAACACCGGCGATCCAAAGCTCGTCGCCACGCTCTCACTGGTCCTGTCTCCTTGCAGCCGGAACCGAACCAACTGGCTGTTGCCGCTCGCCAACTCGCTCACAAAAATATGCTCGTCGTCGCCCCACTCGATCCACGCCGGCGACGTGGGCCGCCTCGGCGTAAGGTCCACCGGCTGCCCTCCATTCGCAGAGACAATCCACACATCCCCGCCCGTCGAGCCCTGGTCGCTCATCAGCCCGCCGATGAAGGCAATAGCTTTCCCGTCCGGCGACCACCGCGGAACAGCAATCTGCAAACCATGCAGGGCCCCGGCAACCTCCGCCGGAGCCAGAATGGCATTCGCCGTACTCCAACCCGCGCCGCCCAGCTCTTGCGTATACAGCTTCGCCACCCACCAGTTGTTCTCTCCCGGCGGATCGGCCGCCACGTATGCCAGCCCCTTCGAATCCGGCCGCCAGTCGAACTCGTACACATGCAGGTTGGCGGGAGTAAGGAATCCGAAGAGCGGCAGGATGTTTCGTCCCTCGGAAGCCAAGGGACGATTTGACGCTGGCGCCGATGAATCCTCCCCATTCCAGTTTGGAGGGACGGTTACCACGGCAACCCGCTGAATCTCCAATCCATCCTCGCCAATCACACCCGACGGAGGCTTTATCGCCGCCAGCGCCCCGGCCGGCCGCGTCGCTCCCTCCACATAAAGGAACGCCACGCTCTTGCCGTCCGGCGAAAACGCCGGGGCTTCGACCGCGCCCTTCAGCTCCGTGAGCCGCCGCGCCGCGCTCCCGTCCACCCTCGCAAAATATAGATCCGTCTGCTCGCCCGGCCTGGCGCAATCGGAAAAGAATGCCAGCACCTTCGCATCCGGCGCCCACGCGATCTCCCCCTCGTGGCAGTGCTGGTCCGGCTTGGCCGCGGCCGTCACCCGGCCGCTCTTCTCGAGGTCCCCAAGCGGAGCCACGCGAATCTCCGTCGCGTCCTTCCCATACTGCACCCACGCCAGCCGCTTGCCGTCCGGCGACACCGCCACCTGCCCCACCCCCCGGCCCCGGTTAAGCCCCTTCAGCACCTCATCGATATGCGCCCGGTCCGGCGCCTTGGTCGCCTGGGAATCCGGCGCCGGGACAGCGTGGGATTCCTGCGCCTGCGTATATGAAAGGTTGAAAACCGAGCCCAGAACCAGGGCAGCGCCCGCGATCAGCCCGGCGCGAAGAGATTTGCGAAGCCGAGTCAAAAACATATCGAAATCCTATCAGGCAGGCTTGGGTGCGGCTTTAGCCCATCCGCCCGCTTTGAAGTCTCCCGCCAACCCGTCAACGCCATCGAATCCGGCCGCTTCGACCCCGGCCTGCCCCTGGCATTCAGATTGGCAACGCCTTTCGAAACCACCATCGAGGCCATCTTCACCGACGACTCGACGCCCTCATCGGAAGAAACTCATTGAGGAAGCGCTGTCCCCGGAATTCATCGGGCGTTCCCGGCTCCTCTATTGCCCATCTACAATATAAGCAAAATTGCTTATAATATCCCTGTGAAGAGCAGCGAGTGCAAGCAGTGGCTGGCGGCGCAGGAGGCCACCTTAAAGCCAGCCAAGGGTTCGCACTTAAAGGTGGAGTTGAACGGCAAAACCTCCTTTCTGCCAATGCACCGCAAAGAACTCAAGACGGGCCTTGTTGAAGGAATTAAGAAGCAGCTAGGGATCAAATAGGAGGATTATGTTGCGCTATCCGGCACACTTTGAAGCGGCCGAGGAAGGCGGGTTTGTGGTAACCTTCCCCGACATTCCCGAAGCCATCACCCAGGGCGAAGATCGGGAGGACGCCCTTCGGCACGGAGCGGACGCCCTCGAATCCGCACTGGAGTTCTACTTCGAAGACCGCCGCCCGGTTCCGGCGCCATCCAAACCGAAGCGCGGCCAGCCTGTTGTGGAGTTGCCAGCAAGCGTCGCTGCCAAGGTGCTGCTCCTGAATGAGATGGTCCTACAGAAGATTCGTCCTGTAGATTTGGCGCGACGGTTGCAGATGACGCCGCAGGAAGTGACCCGTTTGATTGACCTGCGTCATACATCCCGCATCGACGGCATCGCCCTCGCACTGACGGCGCTGGGTAAAACCATGGAGATTCGGGTCGTATAGAGTTATGCCGGTTTCCGCACTGCGGCAATGCGTTCAAGAATCTCACACAGCTTGGCTGATTCAATATCCGATACGTCCACGCCATAGGTCTCCTTGATCTTGCTGTATAGGAAATCATTGGTCTCGTCCGAATGAAAATCCCACAAACTCGACTCATCAGAAATCCAGGCCGACTGAAGCCCCAGAACACGCTGAATAAAATCATCAGCCAGCTCGGGGTATGCGTTGACCCGCTCCTGGGAGGCGAACTCGATGGGGACCCGTGTGCCGGGACGGGGGAGAAGCTCGCCCTTCTCTTTTTTATTCAACTCGACGGCGGCAAAACTGCTGTGCAGGTTCTCAAGCGCCTTCGCGCGCGAATCCCCCGTACCTGTCAGGTGCCAGTTCTCGATCGAAGCCACGTAGCGGTGTGTCTTGAAACGGGAACCCTCATCGGCTGGGCCGGGCTCCTGGGTGCGGAAGATAACCGGGTAGTCGGCCAGTTCCCAGTCGCGCTTGCGATAGGACAGGCACCACTTCCATAGAGTGAGAACCCGGTGGGCGAAGCGAGTAGACCGGCTGATGGGGTCCATGAGCGTTCCCTTGCGTTATGCGCTGCCGGCCGCCGCATGAATCGCCAATAGCTTTTCCAGCAGCGGCCGCAGCAGCTTCAAATCCAGCGCATTTGCCCCGTCCGACTTGGCGTTGGCGGGGTCGTCGTGGACTTCGAGGAACAGCCCGTCGATCCCCGCCGCCACCGCCGCCCGTGCCAGCAGCGGAATGAACTCCGGCTGCCCGCCGCTTACGCCATCCGCCGCCGAAGGCTGCTGAACGGAATGCGTGGCGTCGAAGACCACCGGCGCCAGCCGCCGCATCACCGGCAGCGAGCGGTAATCCACCACCAG
>DASWZM010000207.1:0-1528 GCA_036404455.1 Occallatibacter sp.
GGGCCGCCTGGATGCCTGCGTCACGCCTTATCTCTACGGCCGTCCCTGGCTGGAGAAGCCGGCACTCTATTATTGGCGCGCCATGTTTCTCTTTCAGGACTTTGGTGTGCACGACTGGAGCGCCCGTCTTCCCTCCACCACCTTTGCCTTCATCATGGTGGCGCTCATTTACCTGCATATGCGGCGATTCCGGCCTGGCGGACATCTGGATGCGGCGCTGATTACGGTGGCCTGCGCCGGAATTATGGGCTTCGCGCGCGGCGCTTCCACCGATATGCAGATGGCCGCCCCGCTCGCTATCGGTCTGTTGGGTTGGTATGCCTGGTACGAAACCGGCTCCAAGTTCTGGCTCTACGACATTTACTTTTTCACCGGTCTCGCCACGCTGGCCAAGGGCCCCGTCGCGCCGCTTCTCGCCGCGCTTATCATTATTGCCTTTGCCTTTCTGCGCAAGGAGTGGAGCATTCTCCTCCGCTCGTTGTGGTGGCCGGGCATCGTTCTCTATTTCGCCATGGTGCTGCCCTGGTTCATTGCCGTGCAGCATCAGAATCCGACCTTCTTCCGCGAGTTCTTCCTCGAGCACAACCTGGCGCGGTTCGCCACCGACCGTTATCAGCACCGCCAGCCGTTCTGGTACTACCTGGTGGTGATGCTGCTCGCGCTCATGCCCTGGACCGTGCTCGCGGTGCGTGCGCTCATCGATGGCATCCTCACCTCGGTCGCGGAGTGGAGGTTGCGCTACTCCCGCACCGGCAAATGTCTGCCCACGCGCCCCGGCGACGCCTTTCCTGAATTTCTCATCCTGTGGGCGTTCATCCCCGTCCTATTCTTTTCCTTCTCCGAATCCAAACTTCCCGGCTACATCCTTCCCGCCATCCCGCCCATCACCATCCTCACCGGCGACTACCTGTTCCGCCGCCGCCAACCGGGGCTGAACCGTTGGCTCCTTCTCGGCCATGCAGCGGTCTGCGGCACCACCACAATGTCGGTCCTGCTCATGCCGTGGTTCGTGGCGCACAGCCTGGCCATGCCTCCCCTGCACGCGGTGACCGCCGCTGCGCTGGCGGCAATTGGAGCGGCGCTGCTCATTCTGGTCGTGACCAAAGGCTTTGGCGTGGCCTGGCTGCGGCCGGCTACCTGCTGGATTCTGGTTGTCCTGGTGCTGTTCATTTACGGCGTGGGACCCTTCTTCGGAATTCCCGAAATCTCCGCCACCAAGCGCGTCATTCATCTGCTCGACCGCTCGTACTCCGCGCGGCCGCTCGCCGAACGCCTGGCTGAAGCGGCGCCCGCCGGCGAAACCGTGGCGGTGTTTCATGTGCGCCGCGACGTGGAATTCGGCCTCGCGTTTTACCGCAATCACGAAATGGTGAACTACGACGAAGACGGAGTCCCCGACGAGCAGCATTTGCTGGTGGCGCGCGTGATGGGCCGTCATGGCGTCGACCTCGATACGCAGATGGCCCTTGAGGAGCTTCTGGAGGGCCGTCAGTATCAGCAACTCTTCAGTTGGCCGGAACAGGGCCTG
>DASWZM010000208.1:0-5685 GCA_036404455.1 Occallatibacter sp.
GGCGAAGTGGCCGGCGAAATCGTCAGTCGAGAGTTGATTGGAGGGATCGAGCCCCTTGTCGCGCAGATATTCGGCCCACAAGGTGAACTGGGGCCAGTAGGTGCGGGCGAACTCCCAGTTGCCCAACTCGCGCTCCATGGCTGTGACCAGGATGAGCAGATTGCCGCTCTCCTCGACGGGCATCTGATTTTCCTCAGTGAGTTCGCCGCCGCCATAGACCTGTCCGTCGGCGAGAGGATAGGTGCCGAGATCGTGGGGCGCGAAGGGCCACTTCCAGCGGGGCAGGGCGGCGTATTCGAGCACCGGCTTCAACTGCGCCTGAAGGAGCGCGGGGTTGAAGAAGAGAAAAAACGGCGCCGAGGGGTAGAGGACATCGACGGTAGAGATGCAGCCGTTGGAGAAGTTTTCCTTGGGAAAGAGCAAGGGCGTGCCATCGACGTCGGCCGCAAAGCCGTGCGCGGCCAGCGTCTGGCGGTAGGCGAGAATGGCGAGCTGGGCATAAGCCTTGCCGCCTGTCTTTTCAAGGTCGGCGGTCAGTTCCCTGTCGAATTCGAGGCCGCGCTGCTCGAGAGCGGGGTACTGGCTCTCGGCGTCAGCCAGCATCTGCTGGACAGTGAGGCCGTTGCGCTGCCAGTAGGGCCGCAGCTTGCGGCCGAGATATTCAATGGCGTATTCCTCGGTGAAAGACAGCAGAACATGGCGG
Organism: Occallatibacter sp.; assembly: GCA_036404455.1. Lineage (GTDB taxonomy): Bacteria > Acidobacteriota > Terriglobia > Terriglobales > Acidobacteriaceae > Telmatobacter. The sequence goes on from DASWZM010000208.1 coordinate 704, forward strand.
CTCACGGGCTGGCTGGCCAGCTTGCCGAAGGGCAGCAGGACGGCCAGATCCGCGGCGCCCTCGCGCGGCATCAGCGGCATGTCCATGTCGTCGACCGGGGGGAGTGAGCCGGTTTCTGCAAAGCTGTCCGGAGCATTCCGGGAGAGGGCAAACTGGGCGCCGGCCTGGTCGGGCGCGGCCAGGTGGAAGTAGCCCCAGTCGATGCGGAGATCGTCTCCAGGGCGGTCGAGGATGCGCTGGTCGCGCGAGCCGACATTCAGGACGATGAGGCCCTGTGCGCGGGAACGGCCCCAGGTGACTGCCTGATCGGAGGAATTGACAGCGATGACCGGGTCCACGTCGATGAGGATGGTGATTTCATGTTCGCCCTGCCCGGTAGCGGTGAGAGTGAGGTAGGTGACGGGGCGGGAGAGGACATCGAGGTCTTTGGGGAAGGCGGGCGTGAAGAAGCTGACTGTGAGGCTGACCTGCTCGGCCTGAAAACGATAGATGGAATGGGTAGGAGTGACCTCAAGGGAGACTTGTTCCATCGCTGGCAGTTGGCGCGGCTCCGCGCCCATGAAGCGCCAGGTTTTGCCGTCGATGCGCGCCAGGCCGAAGATGGGCTGCGGCCGGCCGGTCCAGTGCTTTGTGTTCTCGCCCGTAAGGTTGTCGGCCATGGACCACACGCTGAAATAGGGGTTGTGGACCACGAGCGGCACCGCGGGGGGACGCTGCTGCGCGACAGCCAGAGAAGCGGCGAGGACGAAGAGCAAGGCGGCCGGCAGCCAAGGGAAGCGACGCGAAACGAGGGTTCTTGAGGCCTTTTTCACTCTTTTGCTCACTCTCTTCTCAAAAAAAGTCCAGGCGTTGGCCAGAGTCCAGGCAAACGCCGAAATCATTTTCTCACCAACGGGTGGGGGAGCGTACGGCAGAGTGAAGTGGAATCGGGCGCCGGAGCCGAGTCCACTTTCAAAAGTGGGACGCTTCAGATTTCAGTTGCAACTTCGATTTTCCTTTTTCAGGCAACGGGTAGCTTTCCACGTCGGGCAGGACGCGGACCGCGGTTGTGAACTTGAAGGGGTACTTCCCCTCCCCAGCAAAAGTGGCTTCGACAAAAAACGCCGTCCATCCCTTTTCGGGCTTCGCCACGCGCGCCACATAGACCCCGGGGCTCTCTTCCGCCAGGGTGCTGCCCTGATAGGAGCGGCCAATGGCTTCCACGCGAAAATCGCGATGATCGGGATTGGCCGCCTGCCACAGCGTCACCTTGAGCGGGGTCTGGCCGGCGGTCACTCGGATGGAACCATCCTGTTCAAAGGTCCACTGAAGATTGGGGCGCTTGCCGCCATGCAGCACCGATTGATAAAAGGCGGTGATGCTCGAGTCCAGGTCCGTCCCATGCAGCGAGTGATCGGTATTGGCCTCGTAAAGGAGATATTTCTCTCCCGGCAAATCGTTGAAGTAGAAACGGGAAGAGTCCGGCAAAAAGAACTGGTCGCCGGCGGCGTTGACAATCAGTTTCGGCATGGTGAAGCGATCCCGATACGAATAGGGATCCTCAATTTCCATGAGCTTTTGAAATGCCTCGCCGCCCAGATCGTCCATCAGATTTGCATCGTAATAGTTTTTGACTGCCGGCGCCCAGAAGCCGTAACTGCGGTAGTGGTGCTGGAACGATGGAACCACATGCAGCGCGTCGATGACCATGGGAACGATGGCCACCACGCGCGGGTCCACCGCGGCGGTGGTCCAGGTGGTCCAGCCCCGCTTGGATGCGCCGGTTACAACGAACCGATCCACGCGGTGGCTGCCACCCTCCACGGTGGCGGCAAAAGAGGTGATTGTGTCCATCGCCCGCACCGCGGCTTTGGTCATGGGAAGGCGCAGGGGCCAGGTCGAATCCCCGCTGTCGAGAAACTTTCTCCAGGTGTAGGCAATGATTTCGTCTTCCTTGCGCGGGCCATAGGGATCGTTCGCGAAGGTGAGGGGTTCATTGGGAACGTCGTACACCTGGCTGACTACGGATTGAGTGACGGTTGCCAGCGAGGCCAGCTTTTCGTCCGGCTTTGGATGCTCCTCGCTGGTCGAGCCTCCGAGGATGTAGAGCATCCCGATGGAACTGGAGACCGTATCCGGAATATAGATTCTTATCCAGTGTTTCCATACACTCTGATTCACTTCTGCTGGACTGCGCCACTCCTGCGAGGTCATGCGAATCAGGTATGCGGTGTAATCGGATAGATGCTTCTTCTCAACCAACTGATATTGGTAGTGGCTGTCGGGAGCATGTACATAGACATCGAGCGCGGTCTGGCGATCGGCGGCAAACGCGGGCCCCCCGGCCAGCAGCAGACAACAGAAGCAGATCAGAACGTGGATGTTGCGGCGAATTCCCATGTTGCAAGTATCTCCCGAGGAACAACGGATATGTATTCACTTGCAGTCTATTCAAGGACAGCGGGTTGAGTTAAGAACAGCGGGTTGAGCGGCAAAAGACGCAGCGGGCGCGAGCGGCAGGGTGAAGTGGAAGGCTGCGCCGGCGCCGAGTTCGCTTTGCGCCCAGATGCGGCCCCCGTGGGCCTGGACGACGTGCTTGACGATGGCCAGGCCGAGGCCGGTGCCGCCGGAGTCGCGGGAGCGGGCTTTGTCGACGCGGTAGAAGCGCTCGAAGATGCGGTCGAGGTGCTCGAAGGCGATGCCGGGGCCGAAGTCCTGGACGGTGAACTCGACTTCGGAGGCGTCTTGCGAGGCGGCTTCGGGCTCGAGAAGCTTTGCGCCGACGCGGATGCGCTTGCCTGCCTTGCCGTACTTGAGGGCGTTCTCAATCAGATTGCCGAAGACCTGGTTCATGGCGTCTGGATCGGCGAGGACCAGCGAGTCCGGCGCGCCGGATGATTCGAGTCCGACCTCGGAGTCGACGACGATGCCGCCGAGCGACTCGATGGCGTCGTGAACCAGGGCGGAGGCGCGGATGGGCTGGAGCCCGAGCTTGTAGTCGGGGCTCTCGACGCTGGCCAGGGCAAGCAGATCTTCGGTGAGGCGGTTCATGCGGGTGGCATTCTTGAGGATGATGCCGAGGAACTCGCGGGTGGTTTCGGTGTTGGGGCGCGGGTCCTCGACCAGCGTTTCCACGTAGCCCTGGATGGAGGTGAGCGGGGTGCGCAGCTCGTGGCTGACGTTGGCAATGAAGTCGCGGCGGGATTTTTCCGCGGCCTCGATGCGGGTGACGTCGTGGAGCACGGCGAGCGCTCCGCCTGAGGGCAGAGGGGCGGCGTTAATCTCGAAGATTCGTCCTGGAGTGAGGGAGCTGGCGCGCCCGAAGCGGACCTCATGGTGATCCAGGGCGGCGCGAACGCAGGCCAGGACATCGGGGTCGCGCACGAAGTGAACCAGCGGCCGGCCGACGTGGATCTGGGTTCCGGCGATGCGCTGCATGACGGCGTTGGACCAGCGGACAAGGCCCTCGGGGGTAATGGCGACGACCGCCTCCTGCATGGAGTCGAGCATGGCGGCCAGCTCCTGGCGGCGGCTCTCGATTTCAGCAAAGCTCTGGCCGAGGCGTTCGGCGGTCTGGTTCAGCGCGGCTTCCATGGCGGAGAGTTCATCCTCGCCGGCCAGGGGAAGGCGGGCGCTGAGGTCGCCTTCGGCGATGCGCCGGACAAAGGCGGCCACGCGCTTGAGGCGCGCGGTGACGCGGCTGGCAGCCCAGGCGGCCATGGGGAGGGCCACCGCGAGCGCGATGAGGCCAGACCAGAGGACCTCGTGGGCCAGCAGGTGCAGCGTCTCACCCGCCGTCTTCTCCACCAGGCGGCGGAAGACGAACTCCATTACCGCGGTTTGGAGGACCAGCAGCAGGACAAAGAGCCCGAGCAGCTTGGTGAAAACTCTTGGGGTCAATGCGATTACTCGCCTTTGGGAAGCTCGAAGCGATAGCCGGCGCCGCGCACGGTTTTCAGGTAGCGCGGATTCTCCGGATCGACCTCAATTTTCTCACGAATGCGGCGCACATAAACGTCGACCGACCGGGGAGTGACAAAGCGGGCGTCGCCCCAGACGGCGTCGAGGAGGTGGTCGCGGCTGAAGACCCGGCCGGGGTGCCGCGCCAGGTAATCGAGCAGGCGGAACTCGGTGGCGGTGGTGGTGGTGAGCTCGCCGCGCACCTTCAACTGCATGGCGTTGGCGTCGATGATGACCTCTTCAAAGCTGATGATAGAGGGCGTTGTGGGGCGCTCGAAGCGGCGCAGCACGGCCTTGACGCGGGCCACCAACTCGCGGGTGGCAAAGGGCTTGGTGATGTAGTCGTCGGCGCCCAGCTCCAGACCCAGGACGCGGTCGTTTTCGCCGGCGCGGGCGGTGAGAAAGATGATGGGGATGGTGGAGAGCGCGGCGTTCGCGCGCAGGCGGCGGCAGACGTCGAGGCCGTCTCCGCCGGGAACCATGATGTCCAGCAGAAACAGGGCCGGCGGCGTGCGCTCGGCGTCGGGAATCACGTTGGTGGGGGTGTGGTACAGGCGCGCAGCAAATCCAGCAGCTTCGAGATGATGCTGCACCAGCCGCGCGATATCGGTGTCGTCTTCCAGTACAAATACGGTTTGGCTCAAACGGTCTGCCCTCGCCCAGCGGCCGTTTATTTTCAGATGCGGAGGCCGCACGGAACCATTAACAGAGTAATGCAGCCGGGCAAACAGATTGCAAACGTTTGATGAATTTGACCGACGAGGGGCGCCAGGGGCGTGCGAAGGCCAGATGCTCCCGCTTGACACCGCCCGGCGGCCCAACCCAGCTCTCACGTGAGGTATTATGGGAAGTCGGAAACAACAGAAGCTTACGGAAAAGGGAGAAAGCCATGCACGGAGCCTCCGCGAGCCCTGATTCGCCTTTTGCGCTCAGGCCGTATATGCGCCTGGGCGTCGCCTTCACTATCGCAACCATCGTCCTCACCGCCGCCTTCGCCATGTCCCTCGCGGGATGCGGCGGTGGCGGCAGTACGGGCGTGCAGC
>DASWZM010000209.1:0-1801 GCA_036404455.1 Occallatibacter sp.
GGCGCCGCGAAGTGCCGCAGGTCGAGGATCTCGATGGAAACGCCCGTTGCCATGGTTCTCCCCCCACGGGAAGTGGGCCAGCCGCGGCCGCCCCGGAGGGCGGTTCAGGCCTGGATCGGGTGAGGCTTCAGCGGAGCCGCGCGGCGAATTGCGCCTTCTGGCCACTTTGCCACGATTTGCGGCCAAGTACAAACTGATGCTCAGCTTATCAGCTTACCGGCTGCCAACCAGATAAACTACCAGTCCTTGCTCGGGCCAGGTGAAGAGTTGCTCATAATGCCGGCCTTCGAGGTACTCTGCCAGGTCGGCTGAGGTGCGCAAATCCACACCTCGGGGGCCAGTTTCCCGCACCACCAGCAGGTGCTGCCCGTCAGGCACGCCGGTCTGTTCGTAGTTGACAACCTCGGAGTTGCGATAGAAGGCGAGGCCATACTCCACATCGCGGCGCACGCGGAAGACCGCGACGGTCTCGTCGGCGGGGGCCTGGGCAGCCAGCCGATCGGCCAGCGGGCGCGCGGAGTAGGTGCGGTCCAGAAGCTGAACGACGCGCTTGGTCTTGGCGACCTCCGGAATGCCGAAGAAGGGGCCTACGCCATAAAGAAACAGAAGCAGCACGGCCAGCACCGCGGTGGTGACCAGCCGGAGCCTTGCCACCCCGAAGCCTTTGACCACGATGAGAATCAGCAGCGCGGCGCCGGTGGCGGCGAGCAGGGCGGCCAGAAGCGCGTGAGCGGGGGGCCGACTGCCGGGGTGGGCCACAAACCAGGGCAGAAGCAGAACGGAGATGGTCATGATGCCGGAGAGCAGCGCGTGGCCCAGGAGTACCCAGCGGTTGAGGGCCGGATTGCGGCGGCGGAAGAGATAGTCTCCGGTGAGGATGGCGATGGGCGGAATCGAGGGCAGAACGTAACCCGGCAGCTTGGACCGCGAGAAGGAGAAAAAGACGATGGGAATGAGCGCCCAGAGCACCAGAAACTCCGGGAAGGCGTCGCCGGGACGGTTGGCGCAGCGTTTGCAGTCGCTGGAATGGCGCAGGCGCCACTCGCAGACTGAGGTCTGGATGCCGTCGGCGAGGGCGCGGACGGCGATCACGGTCCAGGGCATCATGGCCAGCAGCACCACCGGCAGGTAATACCAGAAGGGCTCCGGGTGCTGATAGAGGTCGGTGGTAAAACGCTCGATGTTGTGCTCGAGAAAGAACTCGCGGAAGAAGGTGGGGTTTTGAAGCTGGACGGCGATGAACCAGGGCAGGACCATGGCGAAGTACAGGACCAATCCCGGCCACCAAAGGGAGCGGCGGAGGATAGACCACTCGCGGCGCAAGAAAGCAAAGGCGGCGATGATGACGATGGCCAGAAAGGGCGCAACCGGCCCCTTGGCCAGGGTGGCCAGGCCAGTGAAGAAGTAAATATCGTAGAGCCAGAACTTGGAATCGGTCTCATACCATGCGTACCAGCCGAGAAGCCCGATGGCCAGAGGCGCCGCCATCTGCATATCGGTGGAGGCGCCGCGGGCAAAGCCGATAACGCCGGCGCAGGCGACGGTAATGAGAGCGGCATCCAGGTGGCCTCCGGGCCGGAAGCGCCGCATGTGCAGGTAAATGAGGCCGACCATAATGAAGGCGAAGGTTGTGGAGGGCAGGCGGGCGCTCCAGTCGTGGACGCCGAATTCCTGAAAGACGACCATCGCACGCCAGTAGTAGAGGGCCGGCTTCTCCAACCAGGGAAGGCCGTAGAGATACGGGGTCACACAGGCGCTGAGCTTATCGCCGAGGGTGTGCGCCGCGTCGAACCGGCCCAGC
>DASWZM010000210.1:0-4402 GCA_036404455.1 Occallatibacter sp.
AGGCGGGTGGAAGACGAACGGCGTCTGGCGGATTTCGTACGGCCGGCCGCTTCCCTTTTTCACCTATGACGGAGTATCGCTGCCGACCTATGGCGGACAGCGGCCCAACATTGTCGGCAGGCCGAAGCGCACGAAAGGTCCCGACTCCAACTGGATCAATAACTATTTTGCCGATCCTGGAGTCTTCCAATTGCCGCCCATCTACACATTTGGCAATGCTCCCCGGGCCACGGGAATGATACGGACGCCCACGGCTTTCAATACCAACATGTCGGTGGAGAAGGAGTTTTCTCTGGCGAAACTGCGTGAAGGGATGACCTTTGAGCTCCGCCTCGAAGGTGAGAATGCGCTCAATCACCCCGTCTTCGGCACGCCGGACACCTCCGTCGACGACCCCAACTTCGGGGTGATCGGTTACACGTCCAACGGCCCCCGCCAGGTGCAACTCGGAGGGAAGGTGAGTTTCTAAAAGTGTGCGCGGTGCGCTGTTCTCATTGAACATGCTGATTGGAACCGGTGCGGGTCGCCAGGGCGAAATTTTTGACGCCGTTTGGTTGAGTTTTCGGGGCGGGTCAATTACGAGAGCACTCCTGTTTTGATCTGGATGGCACGAATCCAACCACCGGGTCCACCCCATACTCCGCCCCGATCGATATCCTCGCTACGACGACCATCAAAGCCATCGCGACGGCCCCGGGTTTCAGCACCAGCGCCATCGCCAGCGGAACCTACACCATCGTCCTGCCTGACGAAATTGTGTGCTGGGGCGATTCGCTGACCTATGGAGATCACGGCGTAGTCGATGATGGAAGTTATCCAGCCATATTGCTGGAAGAGGTTACACCCAAAGTTTTCAACCAGGGCATTGGCGGCCAGACTTCCACGCAGATCGGGGTGCGTCAAGGCGGAATCCCCACCTATGTCACGGTGATCGGCGGCTCGATCCCCGCATATGGAGATGGGAGCGTGACCGTCACTTTTCCGACCGGCTATGAACCGCTGACGGATCCAGAGATAGACACTTGGGGATGGATCTTGGGAGTAGAGGGGGAGCTAACCCTGTCGGCAGCTCTGCCAGGCGGCACGTTCACGTTCACGCGCACATCTGTTGGCGACAGTCCGGTGAGCGCACCGGGGTCGCCTCAGTATATTCCTGTCACCCCATATTCCAGCTACGTGTCGATCTTTTGGGAAGGTAGAAATAACCTGTTCCAGACCTCTGCGGGACCGTGGGGACAGGCACAGATCGTGTCGGATATTGCGGCGCAAGTGGCGGCATTGCCGGCAGGACGGAACTAGTTGGTGAAAGTCGTGGCTATCGACCATCGTAGCTCTCTCTCCTGAGCCGGGACGGGCCATTGGTCAACGGTGCAACAGGCGGCTCGGCGCTACACGGCAACCGCAACGCAGGGGCCGACCCGCCCAAATCTCGGCGAAAGCCCTGCAAGTGCGGCCGCCCAAGTTGACTCTCAGAATCGATTCCCAAAGCAGCTAAAGCCGCTGCAAATGCCTGCGCGCTTACAAGATCCTGCGGAGCCTCCCCCAACCGCCCCGCCGCGCGCCCGAACTCCAGCCTTTCTTCACGGGAACAAGAGCGATATTGAGCACAGTGTCCGGAATCAAACGCTTATACTACAAGCAAAGCGCCTTGGAACCAGCGTGCGGTGGACTGGGGAAGAAGAAATACGCTTTCTTGAACATTTACGGCCTGCCGATGGCTTCAAAGCCAATGCACAAGGACCGATTCGCCGGGTGCAGCATTTTCACATCCGCTCTTCGCAGAAACCGGGCCGCCGAGTGGCTTTTTCCGTCCGGGGCCACCAGCGATGCCTCGGCCCTGAAGGGTACCCCGGCGCCCACTCCGTCGCTGGGATAGAAGTAAAAGTAACCTTGCAAACGGATGCAACGGCAAGGTTATGAAGTGAAAATGCTCTAGTTTGCCCGGGGGAAACATGCAGGACGGCGCCAACCCCAGAAAGACGACCCGTATAGAGCTCCCCACGCCAGCGGCCTGGGCCGGCATTTCCCGGTTCTGGCCTGCGCTGGCAGCCCTGGCCTGCGTAGCTGTTGCCGGAGCCATCGCGATTCGCCTCATTGCCGGCCCCCGGTTCGATTTCCAGTTGATCTTCGCCGCCGGAGCAGCCGGAATCGCCGCCGCGCTCCTTGCCTTCCGGCTGTGGAGTGTGAATCCAGGCGCCACGGATAGACCCGCACCCGCGCCCCCACCCGAGCCGCTGAGAGATTTATTTGACTCAGCCGGCCCTGGTGTGGTCGCCATCAGCCTCGATGGCCGCCTCACCTACGCCAACCCTTCCGCCGAACGCCTGCTCGGCTACCACGCCGCTGAACTGATGGAACAGTGGACTACCGTGCAGATTCTGGCTCCCGGCGAGGGTATGCGCCTGGTTGCGGAGATGGAAAGAACTTGCGGCATCCAAAGACCTCCTGCGCTCAATCCCGCCGGCCGCATGGCTGCCTACATGGAATGCGTGCGCGGTCTGCCTCCCAGCCGGATCCCCAGCTTTGACGCTCAGTTGCGCCGCAAAGATGGCGTTCTCATCCCCGTCACCCTCCACATTTCCACCCAGCGCGACGGCGACGGCGCAATCATCGGGCTGGTGGCCGTGGCCGTGGACCGGAGCGCGACCATACGCCAGGACCAGGCCCGGCACGAGTTGCAGGAACGCTATCGAGACCTGTTCGAGAACTCCAGCGAGATGATTGCCACGCTCAGCCCGTCGGGACAGTTCCTGTATGCCAATCCCGCCTGGAAGCAATGCTTCGGCAAGGACCTTGCCGCGCTCCTTGCGCTCGATTCGTTTGAAGAGCTCTTTGGGCCCAGTTGCCGCGGCGATGTGGCAGCGCTCTTCCGCCTCGCCGTCGATGGCGAGGTGGTGGACCGTGCGCCCCTCCGCCACATCACAGCCGACGGACGTGTGTTTGAGTTGGAGCTGAGCCTGAGCCAGCGCCAGAAAGCCGGCAATCCACTGGCCGTGCGTTGCCTGCTGCGCGACGTCACCCATCAGAAGCAGCGCGAGCACCGCCTCGCCCTGCAACTGGTGGTCAGCCAGATCGTGGTTGAAAATGCCTCCCTTGAAGTCGCCGCCACGCGCATTCTCGAAGCCCTCTGCGTTTCCCAGGGCTGGGACCTGGCCGTCAAATGGAGAGTCAACGCCGAGGAGGAGCGGCTCGAATTCCACTCCGCTTGGGGCGCTCCCGGCCGCCGCACCGAGACCCTCATCCAGGAGAGCATGGGACTCACGCTGGCCCAGGGCGTCGGCCTGCCCGGTCTGGCCTGGCGGGATGGCCGCCCGGTCTGGATCGCCGACCTGGCTTCCGCGCCCATCGGCCCGCGCTTCGAATCCGCCCTGCGCCATGAGATGGTCTCCGGCTGGGCGGTACCTGTCCGCGTGGGCAACAAAGTCCTCGCCGTTCTCGAATTCTATTGCCATTTCTGCCTGCGCGAAGACAGCGAAGCTCTGGCCGCCGTCGAGACCGTGGCCGCCTCGCTGGGACAGATGCTGGCCCGCTCCCATGAACGAGGCCGCGCCGAGGAACTCTCCCGCCAGCAGGAGATCCTGCTCGACTCCGTCGCCGACGGCATCTGCGGCGTGGACCGCCGCGGCCTGGTCAGCTTTGCCAATCCCGCCGCCGCCCGTCTGCTCGGCGCCGACGCAGCCAGCCTCACCGGCAAGCCGGTCCATGACCTCCTGCACGGCTTCGCCTCCCCCAATCGTCAGTGCAGCGAGGATTGCCCCCTCCGCGACGCTTCAGGCCGCGAAAAGGCCTCCGCGGGAGAAGACACCATCTTCCGCGCTGACGGTGGTTCATTTCCCGTCGAATACGTCCTCACCCCCATCGCCGATCAAGGCCGCTTCTCCGGTTCCGTCCTCAGCTTCCGCGACATCAGCCAGCGCTTTGCCCTGGACCGGCTCAAGGATGAGTTCATCTCCACCGTCAGCCATGAGCTGCGCACCCCGCTTACTTCCATCCGCGGGGCCCTCGGCCTGCTCTCCTCAGGCATTCTCGGCAAGGTCAACGACAAGTCCGCCAACCTGCTTCGCATTGCCCTCACCAACTCCGACCGCCTGGTCCGTCTCATCAACGACATTCTCGACCTCGAACGCATCCACAGCGGCCGCGAACCGTTCGCCTTCCGCCCCGTCCAGGTGGCCGAGATCGTCCGCCAGGCCATCGACGGCATGGCGCCTGTGGCTGAGGCTGCCGGCGTGCAGTTGATCCACGACACCACACAGGCTAAGATCTCCGCCGACCCTGACCGCCTTCTTCAGGTCCTCACTAACCTGCTCTCCAACGCCGTCAAGTTCTCCCCGGCCAACTCCACCATCTCTGTCATGCTGCGCCCCGGCGTCAGCGGCGTCACCCTCTCCGTCATCGACCA
>DASWZM010000211.1:0-16120 GCA_036404455.1 Occallatibacter sp.
CCATTCGTGGCTCAATCGCTATCGCAAACTTCTGGTCAGCTTCGAGAAAACGGAGGCCAGCTATGTGGCGTTGCTTTCCTTAGCCGCAGCCTTGATCTGCTGGAGACAGACCATGTCTATTTACGGATAAGTTCTAAATCTCAACCCTGCCACCGCACAGCCAACTTGCTAACGCCGCGAAAGCGGCGCTAACTCGCGAACTCGCTTCCTTGCCCTCTCGCCGACTTTCTCGCTGACTACTCCCTAATCCCTAACCCCTGATCCCTGTTCCCTGTTTTCTGCTACTCCAGCATCTGCAGGTCCAGCGGCTCTTCGAGCAGGTAGTCCTTCGCGCGGATGCTAGCCAGCGCACGTTTCAGCGCCGACGCCTTGCACGGCTCCACCGTCACCACAAACGGCAGCGCGCTCTGCGGATAGCCCGCCTTCTGCACGATGGCGCGAATATTGATATTTTCCCTGGCCAGCGCTCCGGTTATCTCCGCCACTATCCCCGGCCGGTCCTTCACCAGGAACCGTATGTAATGCGGAACCTCAAACTCCGCGCTCACCCCTGCCGGAGCCGACGGAATCTCCACCCTTCGTGACCCGTGCGCCAGCGCCAGCAGATCGCTCACCACCGCCACAGCCGTCGGGTGCCCGCCTGCCCCGCGCCCTGAAAACACCACGTCCCCGCCGTAATGCCCCGTCACGATTACCATGTTTTCCGTGCTCCGCGACCATGCCAGCGGCGAACGCAAAGCCACCAGCGTCGGCCCCACGGTGGCTGCGATCTTCCCATCTGCCCGCTCTGCCCGGGCAACCTGGCGGATCGTGCACCCCAGGTCCCGCGCATAGCTGAAGTCCACCGCCGTTACCTGCGTAATCGGCCGCGGCACTATCTCCTCCGGATCGACCTCCGCCCTGAGCGCCAGCCGCATCAGTATCGCCAGCTTGGCCCGTGCGTCAAATCCGCCCACATCCTCGGTAGGATCAGCCTCTGCATACCCCTTGGCCTGCGCCTCGGCCAGCACCGTCGCGAACTCCGCGCCCTCCTCCATCTTGCTCAGGATGAAGTTGCACGTGCCATTCAAGATTCCCTCAATGCGCTCGATCCGATCCCCGGCCAGCCCCTGTTCCAGTCCCGGAATCACTGGAATTCCGCCCGCCACTGCCGCCCCGTACTTCAAATGCCCGCCCCTGGCCGCGGCCAGCCGTTCCAGTTCCACGCCGTGGTACGCAATCAGCTTCTTGTTCGCCGTCACCACGCTCTTGCCCGCATCCAGCGCCTTGCGCACCCAGCCGCCCGCCGGTTCAAGCCCCCCAGCCAACTCCACCACCACGTCCACATCCGAGCCAAGCACCGCGTCTGCGTTCTCGCTCCACACCACACTCTTCGGCGCCCAGTCCACCCGCTTCCGCACCACGCCGCGGTTGAACACGTGCGTCAGTTCCAGCCCCTGCGGCTTCGAATCCACCAGAATCCGCGCCACGGAGCTACCCACCGTCCCAAATCCAAACAGCGCAACTCGCAGCGGGTGCCGCAGATGGGACCCGGCGCGCGACTCCTTTGCGGCCCCGGCAAAATCCTGTTGTCGCGATACAGAGCTGTTCCCTTCAGACACCGGCATTCCCTCTTCTTCACCGCATCAAGAACCGAATAACCCGATGATACCTGACCGAATTGCACTGACTAACCGAAACGCCGCGGGCTGGGCGCCCTTTCCTTGCGCCTTTTTCCGGCGCAAGGGTGGGAAACCAGGAACTCATGTAACATAAATCGCAGATGCGGCGCGCCCTTTCCATCTTCTTCGTTCTCTTCTTCGGACTCGGCCCCCTTGCGGCCGCGCTCGGGGCCAGCGACGATGCGCGCCTCCCTCCCTGCTGCCGCCGCCACGGCGCCCACCACTGCGTCCTGTCCATGCGCATGGCGTCCATGATGGCCCAGGCCGCGTCCGGCAAACCCATCTTCACCGCTCCCGCGCAATGCCCCAGTTTCCCCGGTTACACCGCCGCACCCACGTCGATCACTCTTGCCCTGGCCCCCTCACAGGCCGGCCTGCCCCATCTTCTCGCGCAGCCGCAGCCGCCCGGCGCCGGCCGCGCCGCCGCCCGCCTCAGCCAGATCCGCACCCGCGCCGGCCGCGGCCCTCCCGCCTCATCCCTCAGCTAAATATTCATTGCCTGCCAGCAATCTTTCGCCCGTAATTCGGGCCATTGAGATTGCCCGCCCTTATGCCTCATCGCTCCCGGAGGATCGTGTTCTCATGCGTCGCATACATCCTCTTGCCGCAACTCTTCTGCTGGCCGCATCCATTCCCGCATTCGCGACCGTCTTCGCCACCGTCCACGGCGTAGTCCACGATCCCCAGCACCGGCCCATCGGCTCCGCCGAGGTTACCCTCCAGGCCGCCGACTCCACCTTCGTCCTCACCGCCAAAACCACCTCCGAGGGCGAATTCGAACTGCCCCAGGCCCCCATCGGCGTATACACGCTCAAAATCGCCGCTACCAACTTCGCCACAACGGAGCAGACAATCACCGTCGCCAGCGGCACCAACCCCGTCCTCCATATCCTGATGTCCGTGGCGCCGACAACCCAGACCGTAATCGTCCTGGGCCACGAATCTTCCCTCTCTGCCTCCGACTCCGTAACCCCCACCACCCTCATCACCCGCGCCGACATCGAGCTGACCCCCGGCGCAAACCGCACCATCGGCATGGAGATGATCACCGACTACGTTCCCGGCGCCTACATGACCCATGATATGTTGCACATGCGGGGCGGGCACCAGACCAGTTGGCTGATCGATGGGATTGCCATTCCCAACACCAAAATCGCCTCAAATGTCGGCCCGCAGATCGACCCAAAGGACATCGACTCGCTCGAGACCCAGCGCGGCAGCTACGACTCCGAGATTGGCGACCGCACCTACGGCGTCTTCAACGTTTTGCCCCGCAATGGATTTGAGTACAACCGCGACGGCGAGTTCCTCCTCACCGGCGGCAACTTCGGCACCGGCGAGGCCCAGCTTTCGCTAGGCGACCACTCCCCGGCAACCGCCTGGTACGCCAGCCTGACCGGCGGCCGCTCCAGCTACGGCCTGGCCACGCCCGTCTCCGCCGTCGACCACGACGCCACCAACTCGCAGAGCGGCTTCGTTTCGCTCATCCGCAACCAGACGCCGAAAGATCAGCTGCGCCTCAACGCCCAATACCGCCAGGACCACTTCGATGTGCCCTACGATCCCAGCCTCACCGACTGGCAGGCGCTCAGCAATTACTACAGCTCGTATGGGTTGCGCGACGCCCAAACCGAGCGCGACTCTTTCGTCATCGCCAATTGGGTTCACACCCTCTCGCCCAGGGCGCTGTTTTCCATTGCGCCCTTCTACCACCTCAACCAGGCCAACTACGACTCGCTCCCTACGGATTATCCCGCAGCTACTACCTGGCACCAGGGCTCAAACTACGTGGGCGGCCAGGGAGACGTGCACGTCGATGCCGGCCCCAACAATTTTTCCGGTGGCATGTACACCTTCTATCAGGCCGAGAGCGATCTGTTCGGCGTGATCGATAACACAACATCTCCGAGTACCGTCTATGGCCCCGACCTCGGCACCGCCGGCGCCGCGCTCGTCGAGGGTTACCTGTCGGACCACCTCCGACTTGGCCAGTACGCCACCCTGCTCGGCGGCATGCGCTTCTCCAGCTACCACGCCGGATTGAACGAGTCGGCGACTTATCCCCGCATCGGCGCAACCGTCGAAATCCCCCGTCTTCACTGGGTCCTGCGCGGCTTTTACGGCCACTTCTTTCAGCCCGCGCCGCTTGAAACCGTCTCCAGCTCCGTCCTCAACTACGCCTCCAGCCTGCCCAACGGCGAAAACACCTTCGCCCCCATTCCCTCCGAGCGCGACGAAGAGCACCAGTTCGGCATTCAGATTCCGTACAAGGGCTGGCTGCTCGACGTAGCCACGGTCAAGAATCGCGTCAACAACTTCCTCGACCACTCCAACCTCGGCGAATCGAACATGTACTTCCCCATCGCCGTCAATGGAGCCCTGGTCCGCGCTTGGGAACTGACCCTCCGCTCGCCGCAACTGGCCCACGCCGGCCAATTCCACGTGACCTACTCCAACCAGATCGCCCAGCAGCGCGGCGCCATCATCGGAGGCTTCACCTGCACCAACCCCAACGACCCGGCCTGCACCAACGGCGGCTTCAACTACATTTCCCTCGACCACGACCAGCGCGACACGCTCAACGCAGGCTTCACGTCCAACCTTCCCCTGCACACCTGGTTCTCCACCAACGTCTATTATGGTTCCGGCTTCTCCAACGGCCTGGCCTGCACAGATCCATCATCCTGCCCCAATAACGGCCCCTACGACGGCCCCTATCTACCCGTCCACACCACCTTCGACGTCTCCGCCGGCCACTCGCTCGGGGAGCGTTGGAAGTTAGCGGTCAATGTCATCAACGCCACCAACCACCGCATCCTGCTCGACAACTCCATCACCATCGGCGGCTTCCACTACAACGATCCGCGCATGTTCTCCGCCGAATTGCGCTACCGTTTCCACTTTTGAGCAATTCCGATGATCATTGGAAGCTTTGAAGGCCACGTTGCCCCGGACAGCAAAAGTGGCCCCATAGGGCGACAGAAATGTTGTCCCATGGGGCGGCAAAGTGGCCGGCTGGATCGCAAAATACGTTGAAGTGGCTCTGCAGGCCATCGAAATAGGTCGAAACTATGCCTGTAGGCCGCCATTCAACGAAAGAACTTCGCTTTCCGGCGTGTTTTTGACGGCTTTCCTGGCGTTTTCGTACGAGATTTCCGCGCCAGAATTGGCTTTGGCTTCCAACCCCGCCAGCCCAGCTCAAATCCGTTTGCAGATTTTATCGGCAAATCGGCTAAGATAAAAACCCATGGCCACCGTCTTCGAGAAACTGAACCTCAAGGATCACCAGGAGATCCTCATCTTGGGGGCGCCCGAGAGTTTTGAGAAGGAACTCTCACGCCTGCCCGTGACGACCATCCATCGGCACCTCGAGTCCGTCCTCGAGATTTGCTTTTCCCTCGCCTTCGTCACCCGCCAGGCCGAAGTGGATTCGCTCGCGCCCAAAGTCGCCGCCCGCGCCAAAGGCGACGCCACAGTCTGGTTCGCCTATCCCAAAGGCACATCGAAGAAATATAAGTGCGACTTCAACCGCGACACCGGGTGGGATGCTTTGAAGGCCGCGGGGTTCGATACCGTCCGCGCTGTCGCCATCGACGAAGACTGGACAGGGCTGCGCTTCCGCCGCAAAGAGTTCATCAAATCACGCTGAATTCCTTTCCCTGGAGCGGCTTTCCAACCGCTATCCATCGGAATTCCTGCCGCATTGCTATTGATCCGGCCCAAAACAGTGAAACCGAAAAGAGACAAAAACAACCACAGGTCCTTCGACTCCGCTGCGCTCCGCTCAGGATGACAGATTTGTCGTGGTGTCATCCTTTCGGGCCGGATCAATAACTCGCTAACCCGCTGACTCGCTAAACAAACAGCCCCGGCAGCACTTCGCCAGCCTTCCCCTCCACCACGTGCGTAAACGCACTGGCGTTGAGCGGCTTCTCCGGCCCCACATACACCGTTCGCGCCCCTCCCAGCCGCGCCCAGTGCACAAAGTTCGCCGCCGGATACACCGACCCCGAAGTCCCCACCACCACCATCAGCGTGGCCTTCCGGATTTCCTCCTGAATTCGATCCATCTCCAGCGGAATCTCTCCGAAGAAAACAATGTGCGGCCGCAGCAGGCCGCCGCAGGCGCACCACCCCACCTCGCCCAGGCTCTTGTAAATCGCCCGATCCTCCACCGGCGCCCGTCCGCACTCCCGCTCGCACCGCGCTTTGGCCAGCTCCCCGTGCATGTGCACCAGCCGTACCGATCCCGCGCGCTCGTGCAGATCGTCCACATTCTGCGTACACAGAAAGAACCGCTCGCCCAGCCGCTGCTCCAGCTCAGCAAGCGCAACGTGCGCCGGGTTCGGCTGCGCCTGCGCGCCCTGCGCCCGCCGCGCCGAGTAGAACTCCCACACCAAAGCCGGATTCCGCTGCCAGGCCTCGGGCGTGCACACATCCTCGATTGCGTGTCCCGCCCACAGCCCGTCCGATGCGCGAAAGGTGGGCAGCCCGCTCTCGGCGCTGATGCCCGCGCCGGTGAGGACAAAGACCCGGTCGTCAGGCGCAATGGAAATTGTCTCTCTCATTCGATCGAACCCCTGGTAACTTGCGAAGAAATTTCCGCGTACGTGCTTTGGCGCGGCCGACATTCCCTCAGGGGCTAAAGCCCAAGGTCATTTTTCGGCGCTTGCGGCACGACTGAAGTCGTGCCCTGATACAAAACCCTCGCGAATCCACGCTGGAACGAGCTAACGGCACGACTGAAGTCGTGGCCTGATACAGAACCCTCGCGAATCCACGCTGGGACGAGCTTGCGGCACGACTGAAGGCGTGCCCTGATACAGAGCCCTGGTACAGAGCCCTCGCGAATCCACGCTGGAACGAGTTGTTCCGCAGCCTGCGAAACCATCGCTGATCCCTGTTCCCTGTTCCCTGTTCCCTGCTCTTTTCACGGCTCCAGCAGAATCTTCCCCGTAGTCTTGCGCGCCTCCAGGTCCAGCTGCGCCTGCGCCGCCTCGGCCAGCGGATACACATATTCTGTCCGCAGCTTCAATGTGCCGTTGGCCGCCCAACCCAGCACGTCCCCCGATCGCCATTCCAGCTCCGCCCGCGTGGCAATGTAGTGCCACAGTGTCGGCCGCGTCACAAACAACGAACCCTTCCCGCTCAGGTGGATCAGGTCGAACGGTGGCACTGGCCCGCTGGACGCGCCAAAAAGCGCCAGCAGCCCGCGCGGACGCAGGCAGTCCAGGCTCTGCTCGAACGTCGTCTTCCCCACCGAGTCGTACACCACGTCCACGCCCTTGCCGCCCGTCAGCCGTTTCACCTCCGCCACAAAATCCTTCTCTGTGTAAAGGATCACATCGGAAGCTCCCGCCTCGCGCGCCAGTTCCGCCTTGGCCTCAGTGGAAACCGTCGCAATCACCCGCACTCCCAGCCGCACCGCGATCTGCGTCATCAGCAGCCCCACGCCACCGGCCCCGGCATGAACCAGCGCCGTCTCCCCGGCCTTCAGCGGAAACGTCGAATACGCCAGGTAGTGCGCCGTCATCCCCTGCAGCATGGCGGCCGCAGCCTTCTCCATGCTCAGCCCCTCCGGCACCTTCACCAGCGACGCCGCCGGAACCAGCGCATACTCGGCATAGCTTCCCACCACGCTCACTGAGGCCACCGCGTCCCCCGCGGCAAAGCCCGTCACCCCCGGACCCAGTTCCTCCACCGTCCCCGCCGCCTCGCTGCCCGGCACCAGGGGCAGCGAAGCCTTGTACACGCCCTTGCGGAAGTAGATCTCGATGAAGTTGACCCCCGTTGCTTCCACGCGGATCAACACCTGCCCAGGTCCCGGCTCGGGAATGGGCAAATCGGCCAGCTTCAGAACCTCCGGCCCGCCTGTTTCGTGAATCTGGATGGCCTTCATGACAGATTAGGATGCACCATCGAACTCCCTCACCGCAATTGGCGAAAGTTTAAATATCGCCTCTGCCTCTCCGATTCGCCTGCGGGGATGCGCCCTTCCGGAAGCGCCCGCCGATTTGGCAAGAACTGCCCAAATCGCATTTTCACCCGCCAAGAACATCAAACCCCGCCCAGGCACTGCCCACGCGGGGTTGTTCCGATCCCTGATCTCCGATCTCCGATTGATCTCTGTCGTCAGTCCCTGTCCGACAGCAAGCTCTGTTCTTCCCCCGAAGCCAGCCGCACCACACGGTCCACCGTGTACGGCGCGCGATGCTCGCTGGTGTAATAGTGGCGGACCTGCAGCTCGCCCAGCAGGCCGATGGCCAGCATCTGCAGGCCGGCCACAATCAGCACTCCGCCGATCACGAACATCGGTCCATGCTGGTCCATAACGCTCAGGTGCGGATTCAGCAGCTTCATCCCCAGCAGAATCGTCGAGATGATGCTGCCCGCCACGATCCCCAACGCGCCGAATCCTCCGAAGAAGTGCAGCGGACTGCCCATGTACTTGAGCAGAAACCGGATGGTCAACAGATCGAAGAACACGCCGAATGTGCGTCCGAGGCCGTAGTGGCTCCTCCCCCGCTCCCGGTTCATGTTCCTGATCGGAATCTCGCAGATCGACGCACCGTACCAGCTGGCCAGCGCGGGAATGAAGCGATGCAACTCGCCGTACAGCGGAATATTCTGGATCACCTCGCGGCGATAGGCCTTGAAGGTGGTGCCGAAGTCGTGGATGTCCACTCCGGAAAGCTTCGCCATCAGCCAGTTTGCGCAGCCCGACGGAATCCGTCGCATTAAGAGGTTGTCGATCCGCTCCTTGCGCCAGCCCGACACCACATCGTATCCCTCCTCCAGCTTTTCAAGGAAGGCAGGAATATCGTTCGGGTCGTGCTGCAGATCGCCATCCATGGCCAGGATGAACTCTCCCGATGCATGGTCGAAACCCGCCGCCAGGGCCGACGTCTGACCGAAGTTCCGGCGCAGCTTCACCACCAGTACCCGGCTGTCCACCGCCGCTACTTCTTCCAGCAGCTTGTACGTCCGGTCGGTGGACCCGTCGTCCACCAGCACCAGCTCGAAGCTGTCGCTCACCTGTTCCATCACCTGCTTCAGGCGAGCATATAAAGCCGTGACGTTCTCCTCTTCGTTGTGAAAGGGAACAACAATGGAGTATTTCGCCATACTGCCAGTATAGATGTGTTTTGGTTTAAAAGGGTGCATTTTGCGTGCCTGAACACGGGCGCTTCCACGCAGCAGTGTCATGTGCACCCACCGCGCCGGTCAGCAAAACCTACCGCTCCAGATCATCGAGCATGGCCTGCATCTCGCTGAGCGCATGGCGATTATCGCTTCGCGCGGCGCACCCGATGCCGGCTTTCAGCCGCTCGATCGCCTCCGCAGTCCGCCCCGCCGCGGTCAGCGTCTGCGCGGCCATGAAGTAGCCGGCCGTGTAGTCCGGATCGTTCTTGAGCAGCGTGTCGAACTCATCCAGCGCCGCCGCCGTCTCGCCCCGGCTGGCCAGCTCCATGGCCACGCCGTACCGCGCAAAACTGTTCTTCGGGTCCAGCGCCAGAATCTCTTTCAACCCTGCTATCTTGTCCATCTTGCTCGTATTCGGCCGGCCCTCGGCCTTGCGGGATTTGCACATTTGGCGGGGATTGCCGAAACTGGAACTGGATGCCTCGCTTTGAGGCCTGATCCGGACCGGCCGCCGCCAGTTCCATTGTAGCCGCAAGCCGGCGCAGTTCGCCGGGCAGGCCCGGTGAATCGACAGTGAATGGAGCCAGCGCAGAATGAGTTCTACCGGAACCAACCCAATCGCACGCACGGTGGCCAGCACCCAATCGGAGATGACTGAAATCATCCTGCCCAACGACACCAACACTTTGGGCAACCTGCTGGGCGGCCGCCTGATGCACTTCATCGACGTCACCGGCGCCATGGCTTGCTACCGCCATTCGCGCGCCAACGTCGTCACCGCCTCCATGGACCACATTGACTTCATCCGTCCGGTGCATCTGGGCGACCTGGTCATTCTCAAGTCCAGCGTCAACCGCGCCTTTTCCACCTCCATGGAGGCCGGCGTCAAAGTGTGGGCGGAAAACACCCGCACCGGCTCGGTTGTCCATGTCGCCAGCGCCTACCTGGTGTATGTCGCCATCGACAACGAGGGCCGCCGCCAGCAGGTCCCTCAACTCATCCCCGAGACCCCTAACGAGATCCGCCGCTATGAGGATGCCTTGCGCCGGCGCCAATACCGCGAGACCGAGTCCGCCCGCCGCAAAGAGGCCCGGCACGCGGCCACCGCACAGGAAGACGCCGCAGCCTACCAACGCTGAGCGAATACGGCAGATTCTTCAGAAAGAAGAGATTTCCAAAAGGAGCAACCGATTCCAATGGCCCATTCACCTGCCATGCCTTCCCCCGTAGCTCTCCCCGGCGTCTCCAAAATCGTCGCCATCGGTTCCGGCAAGGGCGGCGTCGGCAAGACCACCATCGCCGTCAACCTCGCTGTCGCCCTCTCCCGCCTTGGCCAGTGCGTCGGTCTCCTCGACGCCGACATCTACGGCCCCAACGTCCCCCTCATGATGGGCTCAACCCAGCAGCCCCGCGTCGGCCCCGGCAACCGCATCGAACCCAACTTCACCCACGGCATCAAGACCATCTCCATCGGCTACATCTCCCCCGGAGACAAGCCTTTAGTCATGCGCGGTCCCATGCTCCACCAGATCATCCGCCAGTTCCTCCAGCAGGTCGAATGGGGCCAGCTCGACTACCTCATCGTCGATCTCCCTCCCGGCACCGGCGACGTCGTCATCTCGCTGGTTCAGACCGTCCCCCTCACCGGCGCCGTGGTCGTCTCCACCCCCTCGGACGTCAGCCTCATGGACGCCCGCAAGGCCCTCGAAATGTTCGCCCAGGTCAACGTCGAAGTCCTCGGTATCGTCGAAAACATGAGCCACTTCACCTGCCCCCATTGCCACCACGAGATCGACATCTTCTCCCGAGGCGGCGCCGAGCGCACCGCGGCTCAATTCAACGTTCCCTTCCTCGGCTCCATCGAACTTGTCCCTGCCATCCGCGAAGGCGGCGACCACGGTCTTCCCGTGACCCTCGCCGGTCCCAAGAGCCCGCAAGCCGCCGAGTTCTACGCCGTAGCTGAAAAACTGATGGTCCGCGCCGCAGCCGCCGCAGCCGCCGCCACCGACGTCATCGAAATCAGCTAAGACGGAATCGCACGGCACGCAAAAAGAGAGCGAGGCGCAAGCCCCGCTCTCTTCTTGCGCCAGGTTGCATCCTACCGCCAGTGCCCTTCCACCAATACCCATTCCCCGTGCCGGTGCACCCACCGGTGCGCCACCCAATGCGCGCCCGGATGCGGCGGACGCTCATAGTGCCCGGGAACCCACACATAGTGGTCGCCTTGGTATTGGTGATAACCGGAGATCCACACAAACCCCCGCTCCGGAGGCGGACCCGGATGCTCCACAATCGGAGCCGGCGGCCCAATGCGAATCACAACCTGCGCAAATGAAGCCGCAGGCGCCAGTACAAGAGCAAGCAATACTGCCAGTGCAATCTTCTTCACGATGAATCATCTCCTCCAGGGTTTGGGTTTCCGGAATAATCCATACGTTCCGGCCTGTTGACCTTTTCAACGCCTCGCCGCCGGAATAGTTGCGTGCACAAATCC
Source organism: Occallatibacter sp. (assembly GCA_036404455.1). Taxonomy (GTDB): domain Bacteria; phylum Acidobacteriota; class Terriglobia; order Terriglobales; family Acidobacteriaceae; genus Telmatobacter. The sequence continues at coordinate 11,299 of DASWZM010000211.1, forward strand.
CCGTGCTCCAATTCCAGCATTTTGGTAAGATGCATCGCTCAAATGCGGAGTAGCCCGCCCCTCTGTGGAAAATCTGGGTGCCCCACCTTCGCGGCGTCTTTGTTTTTGCCGCTATGATGGGATAGATTCACCTATCTACAGCCTTTTATGGTCTTAATGGGTACTCATTTGACTCAGGCACCCACAAGAAATTTTGGTATCAGAAATGTGCCAAAACGGTCACAACAACGATGGAGACCAAGTCCCCTCAGGGGCTAAAGCCCATTGATTTTGCTGGCCTTGCGGCACGGCTAAAATCGTGCCCTGACACAAAGCAGGCTTTTGAAAAACGCTCTAAAAAGCCTGGTTTCAGGACTGGTTGATTTCCGCGGCTCCAGGCGCAGCAGTCTCCGCCGACGAGGTGTATATTTCTCTTTGGCGTAACGCCAGTCTGTTGCAAGGAGAAGATGGAGATGACAATGCGGCGCAATGAGATAGCCAAGCCGGCAGAAAATGAAGTATTGCTCATTACCAGCGGTGATTTGCGGCTTGCGGCCAACCAGGCCTGTTGGCCCGCGCAGAAGGATATGGAGGAGAAGTTGACTGCGGCTTTCGCGCAGAAGGGCTTCAAACTCGTCCGCGCGCACGCTTACAATGAGACGGAGAAGCATGGCTTTATCTCCTCGCAGCGGATGGGGATGGATGTCTTCATGAACATCCATGCGGAGGCCAGGCTGGTTTTTGCGACGGCGGCGTGGCAGTACAGCCACCACGTGCTGCCAGGCCTGCGCAGCCATCGGGGTCCGATTTTAACGGTCGCAAACTGGTCCGGACAATGGCCGGGATTGGTCGGCCTGCTCAACTTGAATGGGTCGCTCATCAAGGCCGGCAAAGAGTTCTCTTCCATTTGGAGCAAGGACTTTACGGACGACTATTTCGTTGCCGCGCTAGGGGAATGGCTGCGCGACGGAAAAATCAGCCACGATCTGGCGCATGTGCATCCGCTTGACCTCGCCAAGCTGCCCGCCGAAAGTGCGCAATTGGGCGCTTCGCTCGCCGGCGAACTCAAACATCGCAAGGCAATCGTCGGAATCTTCGATGAAGGCTGCATGGGCATGTACAACGCCATCGTCGATGACGAGTTATTGAACCCCGCGGGCATTTACAAAGAGCGCCTGAGCCAGTCCGCATTGGTTGCGAAGATGCGGACGGTGGGCGAAGCGGAAGCAAAGGCCGTCTACCGTTGGCTGGTTGCGAAAGGAGTGAAATTCGATTTCGGCAAGGACCCCGCGACCGAGTTGACGCTGGAACAGACACTCGAACAATGCAAGATGTACATCGCGGCTGTCCGCATCGCAAAAGACTTTGGCTGCGATGCGATCGGCATTCAGTATCAGCAGGGGTTGAAAGACATGACGGCCGCGTCCGATCTGGCCGAGGGCCTGCTGAACAACGCCGATCGTCCTCCGGTGTATGCGGAAGGAACGAACGAGGAACTTTATCCTGGCGGGCCATTGGTGCATTTCAACGAGGTGGACGAGTGCGCCGGTGTGGATGCGCTGATCACGAATCGTTGCTGGAATGCGCTGGGGCTCGACCCTTCGACGACGCTGCACGATGTTCGCTGGGGCGAACATTACAAGGGGCAGGATCTGGATGCGTTTGTGTGGCTGCTGCAAATCTCCGGAGCCGCGCCTGCCAATCATTTTGCCGGTGGCTATGCGGGCGCCAGCAGCGAACGGCAGCCGAAAATGTATTTCCCGCTCGGCGGTGGATCGCTGAAAGGCATCGGCAAGCCGGGCGAGATTGTCTGGAGCCGCGTTTTCGTTGAGGGCGGCGCGCTTCATGCGGACATTGGCCGGGGTACGGCAGTTACTTTGCCATTGGAGGAGACGGAGCGGCGCTGGCGAGAGACGACGACTCAGTGGCCGATCGTGCATGCCGTCTTCCACGGGGTAAGTCAAAATCAATTCATGGCCCGGCACCGCGCCAACCACGTGAACATTGCGTATGCGCCTTCAGTTGGTATCGCGGACAAGGCTCTGGCGACGAAGGCGGCCATGTTTGCGGAGTTGGGAGTTAAGGTGCATCTGTGCGGGAATACGCAGATCGGCTGAGGGCAGCGGACGAATGGAGTTTTCTATCGCTTATTGCGGAATTTCTTCTTCTGCCGGGAGGATTCCCATCTCGCGATAGACAGGACGGATTTCGCGGCGCACCGCCGGCAACTGCGTCGCGAACCATGCGGCGCCCAGCAGGACGGAGGATCCGTTTGCGATTACCGTCCATGGGGCGCCCACTGCGTGCGCCAATGTTCCGGCCAGCAGGCTGCCAAATGGGGCCATGCCCACGAACGCCATCGTATAGTAACTCATCACGCGCCCGCGCTTGTCTTCGCTGACGATGGTCTGGATGATGGTGTTGCTGCCTGCCATCCCCTGCATCATGCCCATGCCGGCTATGAGCACCATGATTATGGATAGCCAGAAGACGCGCGACAAGCCGAAGCCAATCAGGCCCAGGCCAAAGACGGCGGCGGCGATGGGAATCATCCGGACCAACCCCAGCACGCTTTTGCGCGCGGCGAGCGAGAGCGCCGATACGAGCGCGCCGACGCCCATGGCGCCCATCAGGAAGCCGAGCGTATGCGGACCGCCGCGCAGTACCCTGGCCGCGAAGATGGGCATGAGCACCACAAACGGCATACCCATCAAGCTGATTACGGCGAACAGCAGCAGGATGGTGCGGACGGGCAGGAACTCCGACACATAGGTCCATCCGGCCTTCAACTCGGTCAGCGTTGAGGTGGTCCGGCGCTCCACTACGGGCGCATGCAGGCGCATCATGAGCAGCGAGGCAATGACGGCAATGTAACTGATGCCGTCGATCAGGAAGCACCATCCTTCGCTGGTAACTGCGATCAACATGCCGGCCAGCGACGGGCCGATCAGACGCGCCACGTTCACCATGGAGGAGTTGATGGCGATGGCGTTCGACAGGTCGCGGCGGTCCTCGACCATCTTTACCATGAACGCCTGGCGGCCGGGCATATCGAACGCATTGATGATGCCCTGCATGACGCTCAGAATCAAAATCCAGGGGATGGTGATGTGGTGCGACAGGGTGAGGGCTGCCAGCGCGAGAGACTGGACCATGGAGAGCGCCTGCGTCCAGACCAGCACCTGGCGGCGGTCGAGGCGGTCTACCCATACGCCGGCAAAAGGCGCGAACAGGAATGTTGGAATCTGTCCGGAAAAACTGACCGTGCCCAGCAGCAGCGCCGAACCAGTCAACCGGTAGACCAGCCAGCTGGTGGCGATGCGCGTCATCCACGTGCCGACGAGCGAGATGCTCTGGCCGCCGAAAAAGAGGCGGAAGTTGCGATGCTTGAGCGCGCGCCACGCGTGAGAAGAGCCGCTGGCGGCAGGCGGGGTCTCTTCGGGTCCGCTCAAAGGTCGCTCCTCAGTAGAGCCTGAAATTCATCTCGAGGGTGATCCGCGTCGCAACGGGAACCCCTTCTTTCATCGCAGGCTGAAACCTGTATTTCAGCGCGCACTCGATCGCCTTCTCATCGAGTCCGGGCTCCAGAGAATGGACGATTTGAGGGTCAATCGGGATTCCTTCTTCGTTCACGAGCACCGAAACAGTCACCACCCCCTGAATCTTGTTTTTCCGCGCCGCATCGGTAAACTCCGGCACGGCTGTGGAGATTGGTCTCGGCGGAGTCACGCCTCGCGAATTCATCAGCGGGCCGCGGAAGCCTTGCGATGGCAGGCCGGCGGGCGGGCCAAAGCGCGCCATGATTCTTGGATACGCCGGTCTCATATCGGCAAGGAAGCGGGTCCGGGCAAACATGCGGACAGGTACCGGCTTTCCATTCACCGTTCCCGGTTCGAACTTGGATTGTCGAATGGCCGTTGTCGCGGCGGCGTCAAAGGATGCGCCATGGGAGCGCACCACCTGGATGTCCATTGGGACTCCGTCTGTGCCGACGACCATGGAATGAACGCAGTCGCCCTCGACTGCATCCGGCGGCGCTCCTTCCGGATACGCGGCCGGCACGCGCTGAATCACTATCGGCGCTACCACGCCGGGGCCTACGGCGTACACGCCGTCGGCGCCCGGTTTGGGCGCCACAGGCTTGATGTTCATCGGCCCGTCGCCGGTGGACGGAGCTAACTCCTGTTGCGCCGATGCTGCCGCGGCGGCCAGCACCGGCAGTGCCAGTAACAGTGCTGTTTTTCGCATCTGCCTCTCCTGCATTGACCCGAGGATGACCTCACTCTAGCACACGATCTCCAACTCGCGGAGCAGGAAGGCGTAGTCGAAGGCGATTTCTTTGAGGTAGTCGTAGCGGCCGCTTGCGCCGCCGTGGCCGGCTTGCATGTTTGTTACTAACAGTAGTGGGTTGTTATCTGTCTTCAGGGTGCGGAGCTTGGCAACATACTTGGCCGGTTCCCAGTACATGACCTGGCTGTCGTGGAGGGATGTCTTGACCAGCATGGCCGGATAACTTGCCTGCTTCAGGTTATCGTAGGGGGAGTAACTCAGCATGTAGTGGAAGTAAGTGTCCTCGTTGGGATTGCCCCACTCTTCGTACTCGGGAACGGTGAGCGGGAGCGTGGCGTCGAGCATGGTGTTCATCACGTCCACAAAAGGCACGTGGGAGACGACGGCGCGGAAGAGGTCAGGGCGCAGGTTGACGACAGCCCCTATCAGCAGACCTCCGGCGGAGCCGCCTTCGATGGCCACGCGCGCCGCGTCGCCGTATTTCGACGCGGTCAGATACTCGACGGCGGCAATGAAGTCCGTGAAGGTGTTGCGCTTGACGAGCATCTTGCCG
>DASWZM010000212.1:0-1857 GCA_036404455.1 Occallatibacter sp.
CACACCGAATATTCCTTCAGGAACGCTGGTTTGGAGCGACGAATTCAATAACTCCACCAACGCCAATGCTCAACCCAATCCCCAGACCTGGACCTACGACACCGGCGCCGGCGGCTGGGGTAACAATGAGCTCGAAGATTACTGCGGTTGGAACTCTTCGATCTCGCCCTGCAGCTCCGCCAATCCCAATGTCTACGTCGGCACGGACGGCTACCTGCACATCGTCGCCGAGCAACCCTCGGCGGGTGTTTACACTTCGGCGCGGCTCAAAACCGAGGGCCTGTTCAGTTTTCAGTATGGGCGCATTGAATTCCGCGCCCAGGTGCCGGAGGCCCAGGGGTTCTGGCCCGCAAATTGGCTCCTGGGCAATAGCATTGCAACCGCGGGTTGGCCGGCTTGCGGCGAGATGGATGTGCTGGAGCGCGTCAATGCGGCTGGCTCGCCCGACTGGAATGAGGGCTCCATTCACGGCAATGGCTTCACCGGCGGTAATCTTGGCACGCAGTACGATTTTCCTGCGGGCGAAAATGCCGCCGGATGGCACACCTACGGCATGATCTGGAGCAAGGGCAGCGTGGCCTACTACGTGGACGATCCCACCCAGCCTTACGTCACCTACACCCCCTCAAGCATTAGCGGTCTTCAGGGGGCGGTGTGGCCATTCGACTCCGGGCCCAGTTTCATCATCCTCAACCTGGCCGTCGGCGGCGACTGGCCGGGATCTCCTGTCGCCAGCACTCAGTTTCCTTCCCCAATGCTCGTGGACTATGTGCGTGTCTACACCAATTGAACGCCTTTTGCGGAACTTGATGCACAGCGCCGCGTGTGAGGCGCAGCACTCCCCATCAAACATCGCCGCAGATCGCCGAGCCGGCGCGAACCATCGGTGCTTCAGCGCTCAAAGACGACGTACGCCCGCCCCGCATAAAGCCTGAATCCGTGCCCGGCATCCGGGAGCACCTGCAGTGGCATCGGCCGTTTCAGGCCGGGATCGCTCTTTGAGCTCGCGATGAAAACATCGTGTGCGCCCAGATCGGTGACGACGAACTTGTTGCCGGCAATGAAGCCTATTCCGTACGCGCCGGCCGCGAGCCGTTGGCCGCCGATGCGGATCGGCACTTCCGTGATGAAGTATGCCTGATACTTCGCAGCGATCCCGGTGGAATAGCCCGAGGTGTCAACCAGACTCGCCAAAACGTAGTGCCCGTCGGCGAATTTCACGCCTCCCGAATTCCTTACCTGCGTGGTTGCGGACTGCCCGCAATAAAACACGGTCGCGGGGAGGATCTTTGCCGTCTCTTCCGGCTTGAGAATGGTGGCTCCGCCCTGCGCGAGAACAAGGACGGGGGCTGCCAAAACGGCTATTGAGATGATTCCGGACGCGATGCTGTGACCTATCTTCGTCTTGGACATTGCTTCCACTCCTTTGTTAATCCGCTAGTGAGTATACCGCATGAGACGCTGGACCGAGTGGGACGCCGGGCGCCGTCATTTCCAGCCGGGCTGAGCGGCACCAGCTCAGCGACTTCGAACGGCCGCCCCCGCGCAGGCCGTGCGCGCTTGAAGTATCGTAGGAGCGTGCCCATCAGCATGGTTTGGATTGGCTTGTGAAAATGTGCGCGAAAATGTGCGTCGATTCGTACGCCTGCAAAACACCCCTATTGGGAGCGGGGACAGGACACGTACGCTTTCGCGGCCCAGGCAGCCGCTGGGCGCGATTCGCAATGAGCGTTGCCTCTCTCGGGATTGCGTTCAGCGGTCCGGCAACGGCTCGCGCGCTTGATCCCTCGACCGTTCTTGCAAATTACGCCCGCCAGGCCTGGGTAATGGAAAACGGCCTGCCGCAGAACACCGTGA
>DASWZM010000213.1:0-5664 GCA_036404455.1 Occallatibacter sp.
AACCGATTCGGCGGTATCGGCAACGGAGGTGGCGGTGACGATCACCGCCGCGCCGGAAGGGATGGCCGCGGGCGCGGTGTAGACGACTGCGCCGCCTTCATCGCTGGCGCTGAAGGAGCCGCAAGCGCCCGCGCTGCCGCAGGTGACTGCATAGGTAACCTGGCTGTTCGAGGGACTGTTTTCAACCGCGGCGTAGATGGTCGCCGAGGCGTTGACGGCCAGCGACGATGGCGGAGCCTCGACGAACAAGATGGAGATCGGCTGCGTTGGCAGTGTGAGAGGCGGAAGGGGAGGGAGGCCGCATCCGGCCAACCCGGCAATCATGATAACTGCAGTAACTAGAAGGAATGCCCTGCGTACCGTCATTTCGTGTCTCCGTTCTTGCAGCCGCCGGAGCTGAATTGGCGAAGTTACAGGTAAGTATCGATCTGGCTTCTTCCGATCCGGTCCTAAAGGTCATTGGAAGCGAGATACTCCAATCAGCTCAAACGCGAAGTGGAAGAGAATGTTGCGCGCAAGGTCTCATTCACTTGTATAGGATGGCCGTAGGGTTATTTAGGTTGCTCAGGAGGGCGAGTCAGGGGGCGGAATTGTAACTTTGGATTGCAGCGCATGTTCCGGAGTTATTCGCGCGGAGCTTGTATTCGGTTTAGCAGCCTTCAAGAGCTACGCCGGAGGCGGGGGCACGCAGGCTGGTAGAGAAGGGTGACGGGCCGATCGAGGTTCGTGGTATCCCGTGTTTGCGACAACGGAAGTCGAAAGGAGGGCACCCAGCTTTGTGGGAGTGAGAGACGGACTGGCCGGGGCTCGTGGTTTCCCAGGTCTCCCGCCGCGGCGGACGAAACCTGGGAAACACAGCCAAAGCGGAGGCCCGCGCGGAGGCTGCTAGAGCGCGGTTTCGCCGCGCTCGTCGTTGCGGATGCGGATGGCTTCTTCGATGCGGCTGACGAAGATCTTTCCGTCGCCGATTCGGCCGGTGCGGGCGGCGCCGATGATGGCCTGGACGGCCTTCTCCTTGAGTTCGTCGGTGACGACGAGCTCGATCTTGACTTTGGGGAGGAGATCGACGGTATATTCACGGCCGCGATAGAACTCGGTGTGGCCCTTCTGGCGGCCGTGGCCGCGGGCCTCGAGAATGGTCATGCCTTCGATGCCTGCCTCGAGCAGCGCATCCTTGACTGCATCCAGCTTGGAAGGCTGGAGAATAGCTTCAATTTTGAGCATGTTCAAAATGCCTCGTTTGACAGCGTAACAGGCGGAGCCGGTGGTTGTGATGCGCCCGCCGGGTTTTTGTCGAGGACCCGGGGGCCCGTTGATTGATTCGGCGGTATGGTTGCGCCGAAGGAGAGCAAAAGCAACCACAGGTCCTTCGACTCGCTTCGCTCGCTCAAAATGACAGCCTGAAAGTTACGCTCAGGATGATAAATCTACTACTTATGTGTTGAAGTCGTAGCCTTCCTCATTGTGCTGGGATAGATCGAGGCCGGCGGCTTCTTCTTCAGGGGAGACGCGGAGTCCGACGATCTTGTCGACGACGAAGAGCAGAACCAGTGTGCCGACGATGGAGATGCTCCAGGCAACGGCGACGCCGGCGGACTGGTTGAGCAACTGGCCCCAGTGTCCGTCGAGGGCTCCGGTGGGTACGTCCTTGCCGAAGGCGGCATTGATGGCGCGGGTGGCAAGGAAACCGGTGAGCAGGGCGCCGAGGGTTCCACCGGCGCCGTGCACGCCAAAGGCGTCAAGGGAGTCGTCGTAGCCGAAGAAGCTTTTGACGGCGAAGACCATGAAGAAGCAGACGAGACCGGCGAGGAGGCCGATGAGCAGTGCGGACATGGGCTGGACAAAGCCGGAGGCAGGGGTGATGGCGACCAGTCCGGCGACGGCGCCGGAGATGGCTCCGAGGGCGGTGGGCTTGCCGTTGTGAATCCACTCGGCGACGGCCCAGCCGATGGCGGCGGCGGCGGTGGCGAAGTGGGTGTTGACGAAAGCGCTGGTGGCCAGGGAACTGGCGGCCAGGGCGCTGCCGGCGTTGAAACCGAACCAGCCCACCCAGAGCAGGCAGGCGCCGATGAAGCTGAGCACCATGGAGTGGGGCGGCATGGCGGTCTGCGGGTAGCCGATGCGCTTGCCGAGGTAGAGGCAGGTGACCAGGGCAGAGACGCCGCTGGTGACATGGACCACGGTGCCGCCGGCGAAGTCGAGGCTGGGAAAGTGGCCGCCGGTGGCGTTGAGCAGCCCGCCGACGCCCCACACCATGTGCGCCATGGGGCAGTAAACGAACAGGGACCAAAGAGAGAGAAAGACGGCCATGGCGCTGAACTTCATGCGCTCGGCAAAGGCGCCCGTGATCAGCGCCGGGGTGATGATGGCGAACATGAGCTGGTAGATCATGTAGGTCTGCTCGGGAATGGTGGGCGCGTAGTCGGTGTTGGGAGTGAGGCCAACGCCGCGGAGGAAGAGATGCTCGAAGCCGCCGACGAAGCTGGAGCCATGGCCGAAGGCCAGCGAGTAGCCGACGACAGCCCAGAGAACGGTGACCAGGGCCATCATGGCAAAGCTCTGCATCATGGTGCCAAGGATGTTTTTCCTGCGGACCAGGCCGCCATAGAAGAGCGCCAGGCCGGGACCGGTCATCAACAGGACCAGGGCGGCGGAGACCAGCATCCAGGCGTTGTCGCCGGCGGACTGGGCATTCTGGACGGCCTGCTGCAAGGCGGCGATCTGGGCCTGGGTGGCCGGGGCTGAGGCGGGCACCTGGGCGAGGGCGAGGACCGACGATCCCAGGAAAGCGGGCAGGAGCAATAGATGAAGACTGCGGCTTCGCATTTTGTTTCGGCTCCGAAAAAGGCGTACCCGCGTGGAGATGCGGGCGAAAAACAGGGTTGGGTTTTCAGTGAGCAGCGTTCGAGTCCAAGCGATTCTGCGACTACTCACAACCGACCCGAGACCGGCAAATGCCGGCAACAGGCCAAAGGAAAAGAGGACGTTGATTGCGCGTTACGCTGATTCTCTTAAAGACTGGTAGATAACGCAACCATTTTCCGAAATTTCCATGGATTCATAAGGGCCAGTGTGCTAAAGGCGTGAAGACGGCAGGTGAGCGTGGGGCGGGATGTTGAAGTTTGCATGGAGGCGGTGCGAGGGTGAGAGCGACGGGGGCGCGAAGAGACCAGGGTGCAGAGAACAGAGATCAGGGAACTGAAAACCGAGAACTGAAGATGGATACTTGATAACCGATCCCTGGCAAGGGCGATTCACGTTCTTGAGCAATAGTGACCACTCCGTAAACGGGGATGCGGAGGTATATTAGTCGTATGGCGGCCACGGCAGAGCGGGACCACTACCTATTTGGGGCGCTGGAGAGCAGCGCAAAGAACCGCATCAAGCTCAAGGAAGTGACCTACGGCTACGAGCAGCCGGAAGGCGTCTTCCTGACTTCGATGGATTTTGCCGTGAACTGGATCCGGAAGAGTTCGGTGTGGCCCATGACCTTTGGGCTGGCCTGCTGCGCCATCGAGATGATGTCGATGGGCGCGTCGCGCTTCGATATTGCGCGGTTTGGCGCCGAGGTCTTCCGGCCCTCCCCGCGACAATCGGATCTGATGGTGGTTGCGGGACGGGTTTCCCAGAAGATGGCCCCGGTCATTCGGCGGCTCTACGATCAGATGCCGGAGCCCAAGTGGGTGATCTCGATGGGCGCCTGCGCCACCTCGGGCGGGGTTTTCAACAACTATGCGCTGGTGCAGGGCGTCAACCAGGTGATTCCGGTGGACGTGTATGTTCCAGGATGTCCGCCGCGCCCCGAGCAACTCTTGTACGCGATTACGCTTCTCCAGGAGAAGATACAGCGCGAGCCGCGCAGCCTGTTGAAAACCCTGAATGTGGGTTGAGCGGGGGAAGGAGGAAGCAGTTTTTCAGGCAAAGAGTTACCGAAGTAACCGATTATTGCCTGCCGATGTTGTATGGATCAAGATTGCAACGTGTTGAAAAAATTGTGTTCTGCCGGAATTCTCCTATGGTATTTTTAAGATTGCTGGAGGGACGGCCATCGCTCCATTTATTGTGCGGAGTCGAGTTCACCCGGGCCGCACTTTGAGCTCAAAACAACCTTTACTCTCTGGTCATTCAGAACTGTTTGGAGGAAAAGCGCATGCACTCTCGTGTTTCGAATACTCTGATCCGGACTTTTGCCTTGGCATTCGTGGCGTTGATGCCCGTTGCCCTGGCCGCTCAGGATTCAGCCAAACCGGCGGCGAAGGCCACTGGGTATGATTCACCATCGAAGTGGGACGTCTTTGCGGGTTACAGCTACCTGGCGCCGCATGGCACAGTTGAGTGGGTTGGTGCGGGAGGGGGCACGCACGACAACACGTTTACGAGCATCGATTATGGCTCGATTTACAGCATCGCCCGCTATTTCAACAATTATGTGGGCGGGCAGGCCGAAATCGATGAACATATCGTGAACGAGTGTCTCGGCTGCGGCGGCAGCACCGCATCGTATGACGATTTCACCGGAGGATCGGTGGGCTTGATCTTCCGCTTCCCGTCTGCCGACGTTACGCCGTTCGTTCACGCCCTGGTTGGTGTGGAGTACGCCGGCGGCATCTATCAACCCGACGCATTCGGCCCGGTTCTGACGCTCGGCGGCGGCATGGACTACAACACGCCGTTCTTTGACCATCATCTGGCGATTCGCGTCTTCCAGGCGGATTACCAGTATACCCACGAGAATTTCGGCGATTTTGGACGTGGCAATTTCAACATGCCGCGTTTGAGCGCCGGCTTTGTGTTCCACGTTGGTACGATCACGCCGCCGCCACCGGTGACCCTGGCGTGCTCGGCGAGCGCGGCTTCGATCTTCCCCGGCGATCCGGAAACGGTGACGGCGACGGCCGGAGCGCTGAATCCGAAGTTAACGGTGGTTTATTCGTGGACGGGAACCGGCGTGACGGGCACCGGAACGACAGTCACGGTGGCCACCGGTCCGCTGGCGCCCGGCACCTATACGGTGAAGGGCACCGTGAAGGAAGGCAAGCCCGGCAAGGAAGGCCTGAAGCCCGGCGAGAGTGCGGATTGCTCGGCCAGCTTCACGGTCAAGGCGTATGAGCTGCCAACCATCAGTTGCACGGCCAGCCCCAGCACCATCAAGCCGGGCGACCCCAGCACCATTACCTCGATTGGGCAGAGCCCGCAAAACCTTCCGCTGACCTACAGCTATTCGGCATCGGCGGGCACGATCAGCGGCAACGGCACCACGGCGTCGTTCTCCTCGGCGGGCGCACCGACAGGCGCGGTGGGGATTACCTGCAATGTGGCCGACAACAAGGGCGGGACAGCGAGCGCGAGCACCAGCGTGACCATTACGGCGCCGTATGTTCCTCCGGTTCCGCACACCCAGGCTCTTTGCTCGATCAGCTTCGCAAAGGACACGAAGCGTCCAACGCGCGTGGATAACGAAGCCAAGGCCTGCCTGGACGAAGTTGCCCTCGACCTGCAACGGCAGTCGGATGCCACGGCAGTGGTAGTGGGCGAATCGAACGCGAAGGAAAAGGAGAGGGCCGAGAAGGAAGATGCGGCAGCCAAGAAGCACAAGCACCCGAAGGTAGTGGTGGACGATGCAGCCCAGCGCGCGGTCAACACCAAGGAGTACCTGGTGACGGA
>DASWZM010000214.1:0-2986 GCA_036404455.1 Occallatibacter sp.
ATGGGTGCTTGACAGACAGGCCGATTCTGATATATCAAAAATGTGCACTCTGCGTGGAAGCATGGCCCCAGCCATAGCTGCGTACCTGTTCTCGCTCAGGCTCCGCCTGAATCCATGCGGAGGAATGCTAGGTTGCCAGGAGTGATACTCATGAACCGTCAACACGAGCTGAAGCATTCTCAGGCAAGCGATGGGCTGACGCGCCGCCGATTTCTCCAGTCTTCCACCACTGCGCTGGCCAGCGCGACACTCTTCCCGTCGTTGGCATTGGCCGACCCGCAGTCGGCCGACGCCGTGCTGCCGGCCGGCGAGAAGCTGAATTGGGACGCTATGAACGTCGTAACCGTGAATGCCAAGCGGTCGCAGGCATTGCTCGACGGCCTCTGGCATTTCATGCCCGCCGTTGCCGGAGAGACCGCTCCGCCGAAGCTGGGCTGGGGGTTTATCAACGTGCCGGACAGTTGGGCGAGGCGTGAAGATGAGGACAGGTCTGCCAACTTGGTTTTGTCGACCAAGTCGCGGAGTCCGCTTACGGTTCGCGGCAGCGGTCCGCAATGGGAACACTATGAGGATGGGTCGCGCGTGGCCAGCGCGTGGTATGAGCGCCAGGTGCCGATTCCCGCCGACTGGCGTGGCCGCGCAATCGGCCTGCGCTTTGACCGCGTCTGCACCGACGCGATTGTCTATGTCAACGGCCAGGAATGCGGCAAGGTGCCCTGGCCATGGGGCACGGTGGACATCACGCGCGCGGTCACGCCGGGCCAAACGGCAAATGTCCAGGTGCTGGTGGCCGCCATCGCGGACTCGCAGATGGTGGGGCACTTCTGGCAGAACGCTTTTATGGCCGTCACCTACAGCGCGGCCAGGCTGAGGACGCGGGGCTTGACCGGCAGCGTGTATTTGGAAAGCCGGTCCTCCGCGGCGCATGTGAGCGACGTCTTCGTACGCACCTCCACACGAAATAAGAACCTTGCGCTGGACGTGGACCTCAGCGGCGTCAAGCAGGCGGGCCGGGTGAATTTCATCGCGGACATGCTCAACGAAAAGGGCGACGTGGAGAAGAGCTTCGCGGCGGACGCGGCGGTGGACGCCAAGCCAATGCAGACCGTCGCTATCTCCTGGCCATGGGCAAACCCGCGCCTGTGGGACGTGGATCAGCCCAACCTTTACACCCTCCGGCTGACTGCGACAGGGGCGGGTGTGGATGACCAGTTCAACCAGCAATTCGGCTTCCGCGAGTTCTGGGTTGAAGGCCGGCAGTTTTACCTCAACGGAACTGTCATTCACTTGCGGCAACCCTGCTTTTACAAGGGCCCGCTCGGTCAGGTCGGAGACAACTTTGCGGAGTTCGGATCCTGGAATCCGGATACTCGCGGTGACAATTCAGACCCCGGAAAGGAACTCGACTGGGCCGATCGTAAGGGCTACTTGGCGGCAGTGTACGTTCTCGACGCCAATAAGTACATGAGGGATCGGGGCGGAAATCGTATCTGGGAACAAAACCGGCAACGTGCCCTTGAGCGCGCTGACGTGTGGATGCGTTACTACCGCAATCATCCCTCCGCCGTGATGTGGATCGCCGGTGCAAATTTCTTCAACAACGCGGTCGATTTGGATCCGCGTAACTTCGGCCGCCACGGCTGGGCTGGAAGCGACCCGCTCTGGCGGGGGCTTATGGATGACGCCAAGCAGATGTTCGCTGAGATCAAGAAGCTGGACCCCACGCGCGTCTATTACAGTCACGAGGGCTCCGATACGGGCGATGTCCACTCAGCGAATTGCTATCTGGACCTGCTGCCGCTCCAGGAGCGTGAGGAGTGGTTGAGCGCCTGGGCAGAGAACGGCGAGATGCCGATTACGATGACCGAGTTCGGCACCCCGGTGGAATGCACATTCCTGCGCGGACACGATGGCTTTACCACCAACATCACCAGCGAGCCTTTGTTGACGGAGTACATCTCCATCTACTTTGGCGCCGACGCCTATGCCTCGGAAGGACCCGGGTACCGGCAATGGCTCAACAGCCAGTTCCTCGGTGGAATGAAATACAAGTCGTGCCAGGATCAGTTGGACAAATTTCCCATCATGCGAAAAATCCAAGATCTTTTCCGCAAGAACACTTGGGAAAGCTGGCGAACGGCAGGGCTGTCGGGAGGCCTGCGCACGTGGTCGTGGTTGCAGGACGAACTTAAGGAGGTCAACTTCCCGACACTGGCGTGGATCGCCGGGCCGGCAGGCGCTTATACCGCCAAGGATCATCACTTCGGCGCAGGCCAGAAATTCCAAAAGCAAATCGTCCTGATCAACGACATGCGCCAGCCGCAGGATTTTACGGCGACCTGGATCGCCACCGTCGGCGGGAAAACCGTGGGCAACGGCGAACTGCGCGGCAGGCTGGCGGTTTCGGAGATTCGCAAAGTACCGATCGAGATCACCGCGCCCCAGGTAGAGGCCGGCGGCAAGGCCGACGGCGAGATCACGCTCACTGCAACGATCGGCGAGGTGACGCACCACGACACCTTTGCGTTCCGGGTTTTTGGAGCGGAACCGCCGTACAAGGGTGAGATGGCCACGATTGATCCGGAAGGACTGACCGGCAAGATGCTGAAGGCCTTGGGCTATGCGCCACAGACTTGGAACGGCGAGACGGCGCCCCTGGTGGTGGTGGGCCGCAATGCTTTGAAGGATGACCCGGCGGTGGCGGCCAAGCTGGAGCCCTATGTGCGGGGCGGCGGCCGGGTGTTGATCATGTCGCAAGACCCCGACTGGATGGCCGAAGCCCTCAGGTGGCGCGTATGCCCGAAGGTGAGCCGGTATGTCTTCCCCATTCCCGATTCGCCGGTCGCTCAGGGGATTGACGCCGACGAACTGCGCGACTGGACGGGCGACAGCACGTTGATTGAAGCTTACCCGAAATACGAGGGAGATTACCTCAGGGGGAACGAAGGCGGCCAGCCCTACGCCGGGTGGCATTGGGGCAACCGGG
>DASWZM010000215.1:0-8333 GCA_036404455.1 Occallatibacter sp.
GGGGCGCGGTTCGACCCGAGGCGGTTTGTTCCGCTCGTCGTGATGCATGAGTTCGAGGCGCTGCTCTTCAGCGATCCAGACCAATTTGCGCAGGGGATTGGCAGGGGCGACCTTGCAGGCGAGCTACACAGAATCCGTCAGGCCTTCCCAAGCCCGGAGGAGATCGACGATGCGCCCGAAAATGCCCCATCCAAGAGGATTGAGCGTATCCTCCCAGGGTTTAACAAGGTGCGGTCTGGGGTGGATGCGGCAAACGCAATTGGTCTTGCCACAATCCGCCAGGAATGCCATCACTTCAACGGTTGGCTGGACCGTCTGGAATCGCTTCCCGAGGTATTTTCCTCGCGCTCCTGACCGACCCCAAAATCAGGAAAAATGCTCCCAGCCCTGCGGGTTTAGCGGCTCGCGGCCTTGCGGGGTGAGGAGGGTAACGGCGGGACGGTTGGGACGCGCGGGGAGGATGCGGCCGATTAGGGTAATGGGGACGCCGGCGATTTTCCTGGGGAGACGGGCGGAGGGTGGAGCGGTGAAGAGGAGTTCGTAGTCTTCTCCGCCGTTGAGGGCCTGGAGAAGGGTTGCGGCGGGGTGGACGGGGAGTAGAGCGGCATCGACTTCGGCGGCTACCTGGGAATCTTCGCAGAGGTGCGTGAGGTCGGTGGAGAGACCGTCGCTGATGTCGATGGCTGCGGAGGCGAGCGAGTGGCGGAGGAGCCAGAGGCCCTGGACGATGCGGGGCCGGGGGTAGAGCTGCGGTGCCAGCAGGGCTTCGAGCTTTTTGGGGATGCGGAGACGGCGCGGGCGGACCGGTTGGGCTTCGACCGGCCGCGACGAGCTAGCCAATTCTTCGAGGCGGGCGAGGGCGGCAGCGGCTCCGCCAAGGGTTCCGGTGACATAGAGCAGGTGGCCGGGGCGGGCGGTGGAGCGGAGCAGCGCTTTTCCGCGGGGAACAGCGCCAACGAGGACGATGTCGGCGAGGGGGATGGGCGATTCGGAGAGGTCGCCGCCGGCGAGCGGAGTTTTGTGGGCCGAGGCCAGGGCGAGCAGGCCGTCGAGGAACCGGGTAGTCCAGGTTGGCCAGGTGGGTTGGGTGTGCGAAGCAGGCTGCGTGCGGCGTCCGGCTGCGGGGGTGGTCAGTTCGCGTGGCAGGCCGAGCGAAAGAAAGGCGGCGATGGGGCGGGCGCCCATGGCGGCCAGGTCGCTGAGTCCGCGGGCCAGTACGCGATGGCCGACGGATTCGGGAGGGTGCCAATCGAGGCGGAAGTGGCGGCCGGCGATGGAGAGGTCGGTGGTGACGGCCAGTTCCTGGCCCGGACGAGGACGAAGCAGGGCGCAATCGTCGCCGATGCCGATGCACAGAGCACTCGAGGACGCACGGGCTGCGCGGCTGCGGATGTAGCGGAGCATGGCCAGTTCACCGCGATCGGGATCGTTTCCGGGAATGGCAGGCGCGGTTGGCATTTCTTGAGGATAGGGCAACGGAGGGACTAGGAACCAGGGACCAGGGACTTCGGACCAGGGAACAGTTGTTGGAGGTCAGTCGTCAGGACCCGCTCATCGCTGATGTGTCAACTTCAGGTGTGGAGGGATTTTGGGACCGGATTAGGAGACTTTTGGCGGCTGCGGTGAGTTTTTTGGCGGTTGTGGTCAAAACGGGGCAGTAAGGCTACAACTATTGTGAAGGGTTTTCCACTCAGATTCCGTTGACCGGACAAAGGACCGTTTGGTAGCCTTGATGAACGTTACGTTACCAGGTCATTTGTGGTGACAGTTTTTTAAACGGGCTGAAAGGCCCACTGCCCTGCGCTTTTATAAGTACATGGCGAATTGCGGCCCTGCGGGTTGCAGGGATGAGAGGCGAACATGCTACGCAAGCGCTATTACATTCTTTTTGTTGCCCGGGATGAAGACGGGCGAATCCGGAAAATTCCGCTTCCACTCCAGTATGCGTACGGATTTGTAATCGCGGCGCTGGTTGGTGCGTTCACGATCGTGGGTCTTGCCGGTTCGTACACCCGGATGCTGCTGAAGACAGAGAGTTTCAACCAGGTCCGCCAGGACCGGGAAAATCTGCGCAAGGACTACAAGCAGATGGCGCAGATAGCGCACGACCGCAATGTGCAGGTGGCCTCGCTGGGCGCGCTGGCGAGTGAAGTGACGGCGCTGTACGGGTTGAGGCAGAACAAGCTGGGCCCGGTCAATCCGGAGGCTGCGGCCAGCGCCGCGGCGGCGCCAACGCCAACCACTCTGGCCCTTACCGACGACGTGAACCAGCAACAGGTGAAGCTCTCGATCGATCAGTTTTATGCGCTGCGGGCGCAGGCGCTCTCCGGGCGGGTTTCGCGCGCTTTGGAGAGCGGACTGTCGCCGAGTTTCGTGGGCGATTGGACGCAGTTGGCGGATGCGCCTTCGATGTGGCCGGTCGAGGGTCGTGTGGGTTCCAGCTTTGGCGAGCGGGAAGATCCATTCAACGGGGAAGGCGCGTTTCACTCCGGCATCGACATCGAAGCGCCCTACGGCACGCCGGTGCGTGCGACGGCGGACGGGGAAGCGACTGGAGAGTCGATGGGCGCGGGGTATGGGCGCCAGGTGGTGCTCAACCACGGCCACGATGTGCTGACCGTGTATGGGCATCTTTCGTCGGTTGCCGTGCTACCGGGCCAGCATGTGATTCGCGGCCAGGTGATTGGCTACGTGGGCCAGTCAGGGCGTGCCACCGGCCCGCACCTGCACTATGAGGTGCGCGTGCACGATGTGCCGGTGAATCCGCACAAGTATCTGCGCAGCACCTTTGAACAGGTTGCAAATCTGGATGGCAATGCGGCTGGATCGGCAGACAAGAATTAGGCGATTTCTTTTTTAGAAGCGGCGGCGGCTCCCGGTGGTTGGGAGCCGCTTTTGTTTTGGGGGCGGGTTGCGTTTGCTTTGGGCGCGTGGGCTGGCGGTAGTATCTTGGAGCCGTCGCAATCTTCGCTTTGGAGTCCAACTCATGCGCCTTCTTGACCGTTGTCTTGCCTTTCTCCTCGTGGCGGCTTTGCCCGCTCTTGCACAGGATCATGCGGCGGATTTGCAGACCGCGTTTGCGCGTGCCGAACATTTGAAGCGGGGCATCAACGCTTCCGAGTGGTTCGCGCAGTCGGCGAGCGACTACTCGGCGGCGCGCACCAATCGATATACAGACGCGAAGGACATTGCGCTGATGGCGCGGCTGGGCTTCGACAATGTGCGGGTGAGCATCGATGCCGTGCCGCTGGAGCAGTCTCCGCGCGGGATGGATGGGCTGAACGCTGACTTTGTGGCGCGGCTGGACCGGGCGGTGGATACGATGCTGGCCCTGGGCCTCGCGGTTCAGATCGACCTGCACCCTGAGGGTAGCTACAAGCAGCAGTTGCGGACGAGCGACAATGCCGTGGACCGGCTGACGATGCTGTGGCGGCGGTTGGCCGCGCACTATGCGACGCGGGACCCGGAGAAGGTGTTCTTCGAGATTCTGAACGAGCCGGAAGTGAACGATGCTTACCGATGGGCGGGGATCCAGGCGCGGGTGGCGGCGGCGATTCGCGAGGTTGCGCCGAAGAACACGATTATTGCCACGGGGCCGAATTACTCCGACATTGCAGACCTGCTGAAAATGCAACCTCTGGCCGATGGGAATGTGATCTATAACTTCCATTTCTATGATCCGCACGAGTTTACGCACCAGGGCGCGGGATGGGGCGCGGCGTGGTGGAGTTATACGCATGGGATTCCTTATCCGGCTACGGAAAGCTCGATGACCGAGTTAGTCAAAGAGGTTCCGGATGCGGCAAACCGGTTTGCGCTGGAGAATTACTGGCTCGATCACTGGGATGCGCACCGGATACGGCAGCTCATCGACGAGGCGGCGGCGTGGGGACATGCGAACAATGTGCCTCTGCTATGCAATGAGTTTGGCGCGTTCCGGGAGCATACGGATGAGCAGTCGCGCATGAATTGGATCAAGGATGTGAGAACCGCGCTGGAGGCCGACGGAATCGGGTGGGCGATGTGGGATTATCGCGGCGGGTTCGGGGTTGTATGGAAGGAAGATGGGCAGGCGGCAAAGGTGGATGAAAAGGTGGTGGAGGCGTTGGGACTGAAAAAGTGAAGTGGTTCCCTGCGAGATATTTGAAGACTGTGAAAGACGATAAGGCACTGTAAGAGAAGAACTGTAGTCATAGATATTCCGCCTTAACCGCAAAGAACGCGGTGAAGGTGGGCACTCTGGGATCGGTTAGATCCGGGTGCCGGGTGCCCCAGGTCTCGATTTTGAGACCTGGGAAACCGCGAACCTCAGATCGCCGCAATTCACTTCCCCGTGTAACTCACATGCCAGATGGATCTCGAGCCGTCGTCGGAGACGAACAGCGACCCGTCGCTGGCCTGGGCTACGCCGACGGGTCGGCCCCAGACCCTGCCGTCGGGAAGGACAAAGCCGGTGAGGAAGTCTTCGTACTCGCCGGTGGCGTGGCCGCTTTTCATGGGCAGGCGGATGACCTCGTAGCCGGTTCTCAGGGCTCGGTTCCAGGAGCCGTGCTCGGCGGCGAATCCGTCGCCTTTGAACTCAGCCGGGAACTGGGAGCCCTCATAGAAGAACATTTCGAGCGAGGCAAAGTGGGGATTCACGAGGATGTCCGGCGTGATGACCTTGGATTGCAGCTCGGGGTGCTTGCCAACGTGACGAGGGTCCTGAATGCCGCCTTTCGGGCCGCCCATATAGTACCAGGGCCAGCCGTAGAAGCCGCCCTCCTGGACGTGGGTCACGTAGTCGGGCGGAAGGTTGTTGCCAATGCCATCCCTTTCATTGGTCGAGCACCAGAGTTCGCCGGTTGTGGGGTTGATGGCTTCTCCCACGCAGTTGCGCAGGCCGCTGGCGTAGATCTTGACGAATTTGCCTTCCGGGGTGAACTCGAGAACGTCGGCGCGGTGGAACTCCTCAGGGTGGGTGTCGGAGTCATCGACGTTGGAGTGGGAGCCGACCGAGGCGAAGAGCTTGGCGCCGTCCTGGGAGAAGATGAGGTCGCGGGTCCAGTGGCCGCCGCCGCGGAGACGGCCTCCGCCGGGAAGTTCGACGGTATTCTCCTGCGGGCCGCGGGCCTGGAGGTCACCGTTTTGGTAGGGGAAGCGGACGATTTCGTCGGTATCGCCGATGAAGATCCACTTGGGGTTGGAGCCGCTGGGGTAAAAGGCGATGCCGAAGGGCTGGCGGAGGCCGGTGGCGAAGACGGAAGTCTGCTGGGGTTTGCCGTCGGGGCCGACACCGCGGAAGACTCTGATTTTGCCGGTCTCGCTTTCGGCCAGGAAGAGGTCGCCGTTGGGCGCTGTGCGCAGGAGTCGCGGATTGTCGAGGCCGGTGGCGTAGAGATCCACTTTGAAGCCTTTAGGGGCGATGGGCCAGGCGTTGTCAGGGCGCGGAACGAGGGTGGGGCCGTTGTCGACCGACTCATTAGGCGCAGGGGCGGGCAGGTCGGCGACGGTGAGATGGCGGCGGATGCCGGGGGACTCGTGAAAAGCGTCGGTGAAGGCGGCCTGGCCGGTCAGGACGGGGTGTTTGGCGTCGGGTTTGGCCGGGGTATCGGCGCCGCGGGCGGTGAGGCAGGGCAGTAGAGCAAGAGTGCAGGCCAGGGCTGAAACCCTCAGGGATCGGGTAATCCGTGGACTGAATGCAAAGGAAAAGCTCATGAAACCTCTCAAGGGGGGTTGGTTGAGATGAAAAACGCCTAAGCACGAACAAAGTAGGCTCACCTAAAGCGGCGGGGAATCGCGCGCTTGATTATTTCGATGCAGGCTGGGCAATTCCGGATGCGGAACCGGGCTGGGATTCTTCGCCCTGGGCGAGGTCGGCGAGCAGGGCGGGCGAGAGCGTGGCTTTGACCACCACACGGTTGCGCTTCTCGATGGTGACTTCAGCGGTCTTGAGGAGCTGTTTGAAGGCGTTGTTGGCGGTGTTTGCGGCGAGCGGTTCGGTGAAGCCGCGAGCCAGAGTGACGAGGGTAGCCAGCGAGGCAGCCTGGCTGGTGGCCACATTGTCGCTGGGGGCTATCTCCTCGACTTTTAGATTGAGCGAGCCGCCCAGCGACAAGACGGGAGTGACGCTGGCAACGATGGTGGAGTCGGATTCGAGGGGCAGGGCAAGGCCGAAGATTTGGATGGAGCCGCTTTCATTGAAGGGCAGGCCGATTTGGCCGACGCCCCAGGCCAGCGAGAGCAGCGGGACGTCGTGAAAATGTTGGGCGAGGAGCGTGGAGCCGGAAAAGGGCAGGGCGGCGGTGCGATGGCGGTCGAGCATGGAGTGGATCTGCTCGGCGGTGGGAGTGTTGGAGACGGCCACCATGTCATAGCCGATCTGGGCGACGCGAACGGTGCGGCCCTCGGAGGGGACTGAGTAGATGGTGTGGCCGGCATAGGACTCGCGGGAGGCCGCGTGGGCTTCGAGCCAGGCGTTGAGGCGCTTGCCGGTGAGCTTGCCCACAAGGACCATGGAGTAGGCGACGGGGCCGTTGGGGCCGTTGGGGTCGGGCATGCGGTGGAGGGCGATGGCCACCTGGTCGAGGTCCTTCTCCCAGTCCACGCCGGTGGCGTCGACAAATTGCTGGTATTCGGGGACGCGGCGGGGCGGCTTCAAGTCCTTGTGCAGGAACGCGCGGACGGGCTTGAGGTTGATGTAGAGAATGCCGTCGGACTCGGGGAGCAGACGTGCGGCTTCCGGCGGGGCCTTGGAGCGCAGGAAGACAGCCACGGCCAGGAGGAGCAGGACCGCGGCCACGATCCAGAGCGTTCTGCGGGTGCGTCTGTGCATGAGTTCTACGGGCTCGAAAGGATGAATCCCGGGCCCGTATTCAGCATACCGAATTGCCGGCCCTATTCATTCAGTAATCGAGAAAGTGTAGATTTTGCCGGAGCTTGCAACATTGCCGAGGTTGCCAGTGTCAGTCGGCGCGAGGAATCCATACTCTCCTTTGCCCAGGTCCTGACCAAGGGCAACCTGGTAGACCCGGGGTGCGATCTTCTTGCTTTCAAAATCGACCGAATCCCTGGCTGCGCCGGACGAAACATGGACGAAGCCGCCAGTCACTGATCGAAACTCACGGTCTTTGTCGTGCTTCCTGAACCGGATGAGTTCATATTCGCCAGGGGATCGCCCTTCCGGCAGGTAAAGAATGAAACTTGCGGGGAGTGTGAGCTTTAGTCGGCTGGTTGGCCCCTTAAGAAGACCGTTGATGTCGCCCTTCACCAGACCCTCGGTGGCAATCACCTTGAGGACACCTCCTGTTTTTCTGTTAACGACCTCGGAAACGACCTCCTGCCAACTGCCGTCCTTCGCTTGGTAATATATGCCAACGCTGTCGACGCCTGCCGGAATGTTAGAGGTGGCAGCTGGAGCCGGCGCAGGCATTGGGGGCAGCAGAGGAATTGGGGGCGGAGCGGGCTGCGCGGCTGCGGCGACCTTAGCAACGATAGCCGAAACCACCTTATCGCTGACGCCTGCGGTCTTGAGGGCGATCAGGCCATCCGTTGAGGTGTCGTAGGTTCCTGCCTGTGAGCTGATGGTGGAGACAATCAGATCGTCAGACAGTCCAGCTTTCACGAGCTTGATGACGGCGTCGTTGTTGAGCGCCTGCTGAGCTGCGAGCAGGGGGCAGAATGCCAGAAATGCGAGTGCGAGAAAGCTCCTGCGCATACAGCTTCTCCTTGCCTTTCAGAACCGCGAAAGGTCCATTGGGGAAGCGAGTCCATCATCCTCCCAAAGGCTGGTTCTTGCAAGTGCATTCCAGGTTCAGGAATGGGACCGAGGTTAGCGAGCCGACCCACCCCCCCACCATTGCCCGCTTCGATACGCCGGCACTCCGTCCATGTCATTGTCGCCATATTCTGGCGGCCTGTCCTCCGGCCATGGCGGGTCGGCGGCCAACAGCATCGCCATCGTCGGTTTCCGCCGCTTCACCGGCCTGTTGCGCAGCACCTTCGGCTCAGTAAGCTTTAGCAACAGCCTGAAGCTGCCGATGTGGCCCTCAAGTGCCTTGTCCACCAGCGCCTTCGCAATCTCCTTGCTGTCCAGACCCACACGCCCGGCCGCTGCCGTCTGCAATCGCTCTGCGCCCGCTTCGCCCTGTGCCTCCTCCTTCCCGTTGCCTGCCTCCGTTCTCGCCCTGTCCCTTGTCTTGCCCTTTGTCTTGCCCTTTGCCTTGCCGTCTGTCTCTTTACCGCCGGCCTTCTTCCTCAATTCCTTCCGTGCTTCGATCATCGGTCCACCATCCCCTCCGCACCGCTCCCCAATTCCCTGACCGCGCCACCCCGCCGACCCTTATCCCTAATCC
>DASWZM010000216.1:0-2379 GCA_036404455.1 Occallatibacter sp.
ACGTTTTCGCAACATCGGCAAACTGGGCAGGGGTGCTCACGATGACTAGCGAGTTGTTGACGGGATCCGGGACGATGCGGAGGTTGTCGCCGAGCTGCCCTCCCTCCGATTCGTCCATTCCGAGCCCCAGCGCAGGGGGACTTGCCCTCGTTGCGCCTCGAGTTCCTCCTCCAGATGCCCGAGAATCCGCTCCTTCGCTGGCGATGAAGCCCTCGGGAGTGCTGGATGCCGGCTTTTTAGCTAGAATTTTAGCTAACAACTGGGAGAGGTAGGCCGCTTCTGAGTTCTGCACCCTATAGACAAACGCCTGAACCCCGCTTGGGGCAGCCGGCAGGTCGAGTTTCGTGACCCACTTGTCCACCTCCTCGAACGCCCCGGGGTCGGCGGCCACGACCAGGATGGCATTGATTCGGTCCAAGGGGAGAAAGCGCAGCGGTGATTCCTTGGCGTTGAGTGCATAGGCGGAGAAGATCGATTCGAGTTCCGGGATCAACGCCGAGGCCAGGTTGTTCTGAACCGGCACCAAGTGCACGCGTTGTTGGGCGAATGCAGGGCTGTCGAACTGCCCCAGGATCTCCATCAGACGTTTCACGTTCAGGCTGTCATCGACCAAAAGCAGGACGTTCCCTGATTCATGAACGCTGATGGCACCGCCGTCGGAGAGAAAGGGCGAAAGCATCTTGCTCATGTCCCCCGCCGGCACAAACCTTAAAGGAATTATCTCCATCACCATTCGGTCGTCGCGGGCCAAATCTTTCGCGCTGGTGTCGCGCCTGACCTCCAAAGGAACCTTGGGCGCCTCCTTCAAAGGAACAATACGGTAAAAGTTCTCGTACGGGACGGCGGTCGCTCCGTTGATTTCGAGAACGCTCTCGAGAATGGGAAGCAGATCGTCATGGTTGAGCCTGCCCCCCGTGCTGATGGTTACCGAACCCCTAACGGCTGGATCGACGACGTAATTGATCTTTAACTCGGTGGCCACAAGATTGATGAACTGGAGAAGGTCAGCATTCTCGAGACGAAACCCGACTCCCGCCTCACCCCCAATGGCAGGCGGAGTGGTGGGAGAAACTTGGCCGGCCGGCGTGGTCTGAGCGCCAGGAGGAGTCTGCACAGACGGCGGAGTCGACGGACCGGCCTGCGAGGGTTGTGGCGCAGGCGGACCTGATGGCACCGCTTGCCCGGGGGCCGTCCCACTTTGGCGGGACTGCGGTGATGCTTGGGGCGCGGGCGGCATGCTCGGGCGGCGCTGTGGCATTGGGGCGCCGGGCGGCTTAGCCTGCTGGGGCGCTTGAGGAGTCGGCGACCCCGCGGCCACGGCTTGCGGCGCGGGCGGCACAGTTTGCTGAGCGGGGAGTGGACCCGCACCGAGGTTTAGCGAACCCGCGAGGCCGAGCACCGCAATGACAGTGGAGAGCCACAACACGCCCGGCCAGAGGGCCGACGCCCTCAGGCATTCCTTGATAGTGGTCATCCACAGTGTTCGAAGGCGACTGAAAGGCGAGCAACAGAATGAATGCACTTTACTCCTCCTTAATACGGACTACAGAACCCTCACTTATTGGGCGCCGCGGATTGCTGCGGTGCCTGTGAGCCTGATGGGCCGACGTCCTGCCACTGGATGGACGGGCCGAAAGGAGTAGGGATCACGACTTTGCGCTTTCCTCCGACGACCGTGCCTGCCGGGGCATCTAAGGGGACCCCGGGCGGCGCCAGACCGGCGACACCAGCAGCCTTTGCGCCTCCAGAAGCAGAGCCTACCGTGGTCACCGAACCCGGAGCATTGCCCGATGGCGCTCCAGTACGCGCGGTGGCCTCACTCGCAAGACCGCCGGGGCTGCGGCTCGCAAGCGCGGTGATTTCGAGCGTAGTTCGCTTATCCTGCCACTCGACCACGACATTCGAAGTGCCGATCGAAACCAACTTGTAACCGCCAATCTCCTCCCCTGGCAGGACGCGCTTCGAGAGGAGCGGAGATTGGTCCCCAGGGGACATCAACGCAAACCGGCCGCTTCCAAGGTTCATCGTCCCGAACAAGACAGGCAGTCTCGGAGCCTTAGCCACTTCTTGCGGCTGCGCGGGGACGCTGCCGCGCAAGGGGCTGAAAACATTTCGATCCACAATGTCGACGAAGCTTGACGGCTGCCCTGCCTGATTCGACCCGGTCGCCGAGGCGAGCGCCCGTTGCGGCGCCACGCCCTGGGAGAGCCACTGGATGCTGTTGCGGTACTCCTTCCAGCGCCCTACCAACAACCAGCCCAGCAGGAGGTTAAGGGCGATGAGCCCGCTCACGATGAGGATCAATTCGCGCTTTCTGCCTAGCATACATCCCCCATTAAGGACCGAAATTCGAAAGTCGAAATCCGAAAACCGAAATTC
>DASWZM010000217.1:0-10795 GCA_036404455.1 Occallatibacter sp.
GAGCGAGTTTCACCCGTCGGAGCCGCTCAAGCTGCATGAGGCCGCGGCCAGCGAGACTGCCGAAGAGAAGCAGAAGCGCGAGGAGCGCAACGAAGAGATGAAGGTTGCGCGGACCCGGCGTGAATACGACCGGCGCTACGAGTCGGCTGCGCTGGACAAGCTGCGGGCAATGGGGGTGAAGCTGATTCCGGTGGAGCTGCCGAAGTTGCCTTACGACGCCATGGTGCCCCTGTTGACTGCCGAGGCCGCGGCGGCGTTTGACGACCTGACCCTCTCCGGACGCGACCGCTTGCTGACCGAGCAGGGCGTGGAGGACTGGCCGAACGCCTTTCGTATCGCGCGCTTCTACCCGGCGGTCGAGTACATCCAGGCGAACCGGGCGCGGACGCTGGCCATCCGGCAGGTTTCGGCCTTGTTCGAGCAGGTGGACGTGATTGTGACGCCCACGACCGGGACGCAACTGTTGGCCACCAACCTGACCGGACACCCGGCACTGATCGTGCCCAACGGACTGCGGGGGGCGGACGCTTCCAAGCCGCCGAAGATCGACGACGGAGACCACGACGACATCGGCGGGCCGGGGACGCCGGTCTCGCTGACGTTTCTGGCCGGCCACTACCAGGACGCAAAGCTGGCGGCGTTTGCGTGGGCGTACCAGCAGGCGACGGATTTCCACAAGCTGCATCCGAAGCTGGACTGATGCGGCCTAAGGCGTGGTCACTTTGTGCGCGGCAAGGTTGAGGGTGAAGCTGTCGATCATGGTGACCGCGGGCGAGGTTGCGGGCGGGATGGGCGGGGCCAGGCTGACGGTCAGGGCTTCCAGTTGAATCGTAGCCTTGCTCACGGTGATGCGCAGAAATCCATATTCGGTGTCGTTGTACTGGTCCAGGCTGATGGTGTTGCCCTGGCCGTCGGGCTCGGAGTGCTGGCCGGCGGTGGGCTTGCTGCCATCCGACTTTGTTTTCAGGCCGGGCAGGCCGTAGTAGCCGCCATTGCCCGCAGCGATATAGGGAATCTGCCGCCCATCGGCCTTCATGGTCCGCGTGTAGCGCTCGTAGAGATGGGCGTGGCCGGGCTGGGAGAGTGCGCGCTGCTGCCGGTAAAGGGCGGGTGATGCACCGCGATAGTCAACGCCTGCGGATAATTGGCGCAGGCTCCGGTCCATGTACCATTTGGGTATGGCGCTGGTGGAGGTGGATGGGGTCTCAAAGAGCTATCCGCGGCGGGCGGGGCTGCGGACCGAGATGCAGCACGTCGTCGAGGATGTGTCCTTGACGATCGAGTCCGGAGAGACGCTGGGGCTGGTGGGCGAGTCGGGATCGGGCAAGACCACGCTGGCGCGAATGATCCTGGGACTGGCGGAGCCGAGCCGCGGCACGGTGCGCGTGGACGGCATCGATGTGGCGCGGGCCTCGCGGGCGGAGTTGCGGCGGCTGCGGCGGCAGATGCAGCCGGTGTTTCAGGACCCCTACGCCGCACTGAATCCACGCATGAGAGTGCTCGAGATTGTGACCGAGCCGCTGCTGATCCACCATGCCGACCGGAAGGAAGTGAGCGAGCCCGGAAACGAGGCGGGGATCAGGACAGACCGAGCGGCGCTGCGCGCCAAGGCTATCGAACTGCTGGGCGAGGTGGGACTGGATGAGTCGGCTCTGGGGCGGCATCCGCACGAGTTTTCAGGGGGGCAGCGGCAGCGGATCAACATCGCGCGCGCGCTGGCGCTGCGGCCGAATCTGCTGATTCTGGATGAGCCGGTGTCATCGCTGGATGTAAGCGTGGGGGCACAGATTGTGAACCTGCTGCGGCGGCTGCAGCACGAGCACGGGCTGACCTACCTGTTCATCTCGCATTCCATGCCGCTGGTGCGCTATCTGAGCACGCGGATTGCGGTGATGGAGCGGGGGCGGCTGGTGGAAACGGGTGAGGCCGTGGCGCTTTGCGCCAACCCACAGGAGGAGTACACGCGGCAACTGCTCAAGGCCACGCCGGAGTTGCCTGCCGGCGTGGCCTGATACGGTGGCGAGAAACTCCGTGCTACTGCGGTTGCGGCTGGGCCGGAGTTGGCGGCGGAGTTGGCGCTGGGGTTGGCGGCGGAGTTGGCGACGGGGCTGGCGGCGGGGTTGGAGCAGCCGGGGTGGCTGGCTGGCCAGGCGCTGGTGTGGTTGGCGCCGGGGCAGGAGCAGCGTTCGGAGCCGCTGGCGTTGCGGAAGTACTTGCTTTGGGCGGTGCGCCTGGCGCAGGCGGTACTGGCGCAGGCGGGGGCGTACCGGGCTGAGCTGGGGTCGGCGGCGCTCCCGGAGTTCCAGGCCTCGGCGGCATGGACCGTCCGCCGGGCATCCCCATCGGTGGGTGAGTGGGCGTCGGCGGCAGCTCGGTCACGTCCACCAGTTCCACGTCGAAGATCAGATTGGATTTCGGGGGAATTCCCGGATGGCTTGGACCACGGTCTGGAATGGTGCGCGTTCCATAGGCCAGTTGCCAGGGAATAAACAGACGGCGCTTGCCGCCGATCTTCATGCCGGCAAAGCCCTGGTCGAAGCCCGGAATCGTACCACCCACGCCCTGAGCAAATGGCATGGGCTGCAGATCGCCCAGCTTGGGTTTGCCGTCGTCGCCCAGCACCGGCTTGCCGTCCTTGTCCTTCAGCGGAGGCCGGGGATGGTCGTCGGTGGAGTCGAACTTGACTCCATCGGCGGCCCGCCAGCCGGTGTAGAAGACCTTGTACAACTTGTTCGGCTCGGCCACGGCGCCGGTGCCGATCTTGATCTCCTTGTAGCGCAGGGCAACCGTGAAGATCGGCTTCTGAAGGCCTTTGTACTGGGGAATGCCGGCGGGCTCCTTGATCACCGCCGCGATTGCCGGGGACGTTGCAGCAGCTGTTTTCGCCGCCGTGGCAGCTGGTTTGGCGGCGCTTGCAGGGGTGGTTGCTGCGTTTGCCGCAGGGGCAGCGGGCTTGGCAGGGGTTTGGGCGCTTGCGGCAGCGGCGCTTGCCGCCATCATCAGAATCAGAATTGTGTGTTTCATTGAATATTGAAGCTCCATGAGTTCTTGACGGGAGTGTATCAGGCGACCCCGCGGGGAGCACCGGGCGCGGTACGGCAATGGCGGCATGGGGGCCGCGTGGAATGCAAACCTTTATGCATCTTTATACGCGCTGCCTTACATTGGTCTATGGTTCCCATCCTCTTTCATTTCCTTCGCATCTGTTGGCTCCCGGCGGCGTCCTTCGTTGCCGGCGTAATGAACAGCATCGCTGGTGGAGGATCGTTTCTGTCGCTGCCGGCGCTGCTGGCCAGCTCAACTGCAGCGGGGGTGGGCGCGGTCTCTGCCCAGGCCACCAATATCGTGGCGCTTTGGCCGGGGCAATTGACCTCGCTGGTGGCCTTCCGGCAGCAATTGCGCGCCCATGGCTGGAAGCTGCTGCCGCTGGGCCTGGCGTCGGGGGTGGGCGGTTGGGTGGGCGGCTGGTTGCTGCTGCATACCGGTAACACGCGGTTCCGCGAGCTGCTGCCGTGGCTGCTGCTGTTTGCGGCGGTGATGTTTGTGCTCAGCTTTCCGCTGGGGCGCTGGCTGGCCGCCCTGTCCGAAGGGCGCCGCTACAACTCAGCCCTGATCATCGGAATGGTCGTGGTGAGTGTGTATGTGGGCTATTTCGGCGCGGGCGGGGGTTTTCTGGTCATGGCGCTGTTCGGCTTCTGCGGGGTGCACGACATTCACGAGATGAACGCGCTGAAGGTGCTCACCGCGGCTGTCTCCATCGGGATTCCGGCGATCAGCTTCATGCTTGCGGGGCGGGTGGAATGGCGTTTTTGCGCGGTCATGGCGATTCTGGCCGGGCTGGGCGGCTACTTGGGCGCACACTACAGCCGCAAGGTGAATCAGCGGGCCATGCGCTGGACGGTTGCGGCGATTGGCTTTGTGACAGCGGGCTATTTTTTCCTGCACAAGTAATTGCAGCTTGCGTAACGGCTGTCTATGGTTCCCAGTCTCCCGCTGTGCTGCCGCGGCCGTGTTTCACCCCGCTAGCAAACCAGCCAGGAGCGCTGTCCTGGGAGCCAGGTGCTCCAGCACAATCGATTCGTGGCGGGCGTGCGCACCCTCGCCGACGGCGCCCATTCCGTCCAGCGTGGGAATGCCGAGCGCCGAGGTGAAGTTGCCGTCGGATGCGCCTCCGGTGGCGGCTTCTTCCAGAAGGAAGCCCAGTTCGGCGGCGAGTCCCCTGGCCTGCCGGTAGAGCTGCACGGTCGAACGGTTACGCTCCATGGGGGGGCGGTTGATGCCGCCGGTGATAGCCAGGGTGCAGCGCTTGTCCACGGGCTTGAGGGCGGCGAACTTGCGCTCGATGCGCGGGCCGCCGGCCTTGCGGGCAATGCGAACATCGACCTCCGCCCAGGCCTCGGCGGGAATTACATTCGTCCTGGTCCCGCCGCCGGCCAGGCCAACACTCACCGTCAGGCCGCGGGCGAGATCGGTCCAGCCGCTTACTGTCTCCACGATGCGGGCCAGTTCGCGGATGGCGCTCGACCCTTTTTCGAAGTCCACGCCAGCGTGGGCTGCCACCCCCTTCACATCGATGCGCCAGTTGCCGGTGCCCTTGCGGGCGGTCTTGCAGGCCAGGCCCTGGGCCGGCTCCAGCACGTAGACAGCCGCGCACCCGCCTGCCAGCCGTTCGGTGATGGGCCGCGAAGCCGGGCTGCCGATCTCCTCGTCGCTGTTCAGCAACAGGACAATTTCGCGATTGGGCTCCCGATTGAGGAGGCCGGCCTCGGCAAGCATCTCGATGGCGGTGAAGGCCATGGCAACGCCGGCCTTCATGTCCAGGGTTCCGGGACCCCACAGACGGCCTTCGCCGATCCGAAAGGGCATGGACTCGATGGTGCCGAGCGGCCAGACCGTATCCAGGTGACCGAGGAGGAGGATTGGTTTCGCAGAGCCGGACCTGGACTTTGGCGACCGTGGCCCGAAGCGCGCCTCGAGCACATCGCCAAAAGCACGCTGGCGGTGCAGCTTCACGCGCCCTCTCAGGGCCCTGGCGTGGGCCGCGGCCAGCGCCACGCAGGCGTCCACGGCGGCTTTGTCGCCGGAGGGCGACTCGGCCTGCACCAGTCGGCGGAGAAGATCGAGCAAAGCGGGTTGCTTGCGCCGGGCTCCGGCCAGCAGGGCGCGCATCGGGATGTGAAGATCGGGAGTGGCGGGCATCCGTGCGCCTTTCAAGAAGTCTTTCGAGCGGCGAAACCAGGAATTCTCCGATTCTACGACGCTTAAGGCGCGCGCCGGCGCTCGATTGGCATTCTGTTACCGGGCAGGGGAATTAGTCTCTGAGGCGCAGAGTGTGGCTAAAATGCCACAGGACGGATAAGGCACTTCGCGCCTAAGCTGGTGATTGCGCTCATTTTTGCGCAGTTGAAGGGGAACTATTGGCTAGTCTGGCCCACCTGGAACAGACGATTGCAGCGCCCATCGCATTTGAGGGGGTAGGGCTCCATTCCGGCGCACCGGTGAACATGCGTCTTTTGCCTGCGCCTGCAGGGTCGGGCATCGTCTTCCGCCGCACGGATCTGGACAACTTCGAGATCCCGGCCAACGGCCGCAACGTGGCCAAGGTGAGCTACGCAACCAGCCTGATGCGCCAGGGCGTGCTGATCTCGACGACCGAGCACCTGCTTTCCGCGCTGATCGGGATGGGCGTGGACAACGTGATCATCGAATTGGACAACCTGGAGTTGCCCATTCTGGACGGCAGCGCTTTGCCCTACGTGGAGGCTTTTTTGAACGTGGGCATTCAAACCCAGCGGCGGCGGCGTGAGACCATCCGCGTACTGCGCGCCGTGGAGGTGCGCGAGGGCAACAAGTTTATCGGCGTCTATCCGGGCTCGGGCTACAGCATCCAGTACACCATCGACTTTCCGGCGCCCATCGGCCGGCAGAGCGCCAGCGTGGACTTGGCCGCGGAAGCCTACGGCGATTTCATTGCCCCGGCCCGCACATTCGGTTACAAGGCCGATGAGGGGCGGTTGCGCGACATGGGGTTGATCCGTGGCGCCACTGCGGAGAACGCCATCATCCTGGGAGCGCAAGGGCCGGAGAACGGTCCGCTGCGTTTTGCCGACGAGTACGTGCGGCACAAGGTGCTGGACCTGATCGGCGATCTGGCCCTGGCTGGGCGGCGCATCGAGGGCCGCGTGGTGGCTGAGCGCGCCGGCCACGCCATGCATACCGCGCTGGTGTCGCGTTTGCTGAAGGACCGTTCGGCCTGGGAACTGGCGCACGTGCCGGTGGAAACGGCGCCCGCCCAAGAGGCCGGAGAAGCCGGTGCGTCCGGCGCCGCTCTTGCAAGCCCGGCCTTGATGAGCGCGTAAAACCCCTGTCAAGCAAACAGGATGCACATGGGCGCGGGGGCGGCAAAGCTCTTGCCCTGTCCGGCGAGTGCGCCGGTCTCCGGGTTGCGGGCGAAAACGCCGATCAGGTTCGAGTCCTGGTTGGCGACCAGCATCCAGCGCTCCGTGGGGTCGAGCACAAAGTTGCGCGGGATCTTTCCGCCGCAGTTGGAGCGGCCGATGGGCGTCACGGCGCCAGTCTTCGCATCGGCGCGGAAGCTATAGAGAAAATCGTTGTCCCGATTGGCGAAGTACACGGATCTTCCATCCCTGGAGATGACAGTGTCGCAGGCGCGCGTGGGGCCGTGATAGCCCTCGGGAAGCAGCTCGATGCGCTTGACGAGGGTCAGGCTTCCGCCGGCTTTGTTCCACTCCAGTACGTCCACTGTCGAGTCCAGCTCGTTAACGCAGTAAGCGGTGTGGCCGTTGGGATGGAAGTGGAGCGTGCGGCAGCCGGCCCCTGGCCTGGCGTGATAAGTTCCGGCGGGCGTAAGCGCGGCGGTGGCTGCGTTGAGGCGGTAGATGTGGATACAGTCGCCGCCCAGGTCGTTAATGTAGGCGAAGCGGTTGTCGGGCGAGAAGGAAGCAAAGTGAGCGTGGGCGCTCTCTTGCCGATCGGTATTAGGCCCGTGAACGGTGTAATGCTCGGTCCACACGGCGGGGCTCAGCTGGCCGGCATCAATGAGAAAGCTGGCCGCGCTCCCCCCGCCGTAGTCGGCGGAGAGCAGAACGTGGCCGGTATGGTCCAGGGCCACATGGCATGTGCCGGTGCTGGCAGAGTTTTGAGCGGAGAGCGGATGCAGCTCGCCTTTCTCGACGCGGAAGCTGGCCACTTCGCCTGTGGGCTTGCCGTTGAACGAATCGACCTCAGAGGCGGCGTAAAGAAACTCGCGGCCGGAGGAGAAGGTGATCCAATCCACGTTGGCAAGCTTGGCGGCTACGCCGGCCGGGGTGAGTTCGGCGGTGGACGGGTCCCAGTCATAGGCCAGGATTCCGTCCGGCGTTCCTGAGCCGATGAACACGCGCTGGGGTTGGGAAGCGGCAAGCGAGGGGGACGCGGCGGAGGCAAGTGTGGCGGCGGAGGCGGTCATCAGAAAGTCCCGGCGAGAAAGTTTTCCCATGGCAAAAAAGATTGTCGCCGATGGGGCATGGAGAGCGCCAGTCAAGGGAATGCGGCTGCTGTTTTGCCGCTGGCTGAATGAGACGGCGACCACAAACCGCAGCCATACGCTCTTCTACACTGGAGACAGAGAGACTGGTGGCCGAGGGAGACCGGTTTGTCGCACCTCATCAGCTTTGTCCGCATTCCGGCGCTGGCTATCCGGCAGCATGTATGGCCGCTGAAGCCGCTGGGCGTTCTGGACGAGGATCGGCTGCGCATGCACGTGTGGCCCAACGATATCGACCTGAACCTGCACCTGAACAACGCGCGCTACCTGAACATCATGGACTACGCGCGCACCCACCTGCTGGCGCGCACGCAGTTGCTTGACCACATCATCCGCTCGCGGTGGAAGCCGATGGTGGGCGCGGTGTGGATCACTTACCGGCGGTCCCTGCCGCTGTTTTCGGCCTTCTGGCTCAGCTCCCGGCTGGTGTGCTGGGACGAACGGTGGTTCTACATGGAGCAGACCTTTACCGGGCGCGAGGGGTTGGCCGCGGTGGGGTGGGTAAAGGGAATCCTGCGCGATGCACGGGGCAGCGTGGAACCGCAAAAGGTGATTGAAGGAGTGGCGCCCGGCGTGGTCAGCCCACCCATGCCGGAAGCCATCGCCACATGGAACGAGCTGACCCGCGAGAAGCTTGCGGGCGGGTAGTTCCCTGCCCTGCCCGATCCGCGAAGCGACTCATCGAGTCAGGGTGAAGATGACATTGATCGTGGTCTCCACTTCAACAGGTTGGCCGTTGAGCAGATAGGGCCGGTAGCGCCAGGTCTTGACGGCATCGAGCGCGGCCTGTTGCAGCATTGCCGGACCGCCCGCCACGCGGAGATTCTCGATGGTTCCCGCTTTGGAGATGGTGGCCTGCAGGACCACGGTGCCTTGAATTCCGGCTGCCTTGGGAATGGATGGATATACCGGAACGGTCTTCTGCAACAGCAGCGCCGCAACCACCGTGGACGGGAGGCGCAGCGAAGCCTTGGGTTCTGGACGGACGACGGGGGTTGAAGTCTGGCCGCGGAATATGTCGCTTATGCCGCCGGGAATGCCGGAACCCTCGTCCAAGCCCGGAACGCCCTCTGTTGGCGCCTCTTCCCGAGCGTTGAACATGGCGATGTGGATGGGAATCCTTGGCGGAGCGAAGATGTGGCCGTCCTCGATCTCGGACACCGTCCGGACCGGGTGCGCAGGCTGTTGCGGCGGCGGTTGTGGCGCGGTTGGGGGCGGAGGCGCTTCCATGAGGAAGGCGACCATCTGGCGCGGCAACGCTTCCGGGTAGATGAGCGGAATCAGGATCAACGCCAACAGGATCGACCCGTTGAAGATGAAGGCCGCGATCATCCAGCCCCGGCTGCGGGTGCGGATTCTGCCCGTGGATTCGAAAGTGGAGTCTTCAAACATGGCCAGCCTCCCTGGATGCAGCGAATCAGCCGCGCCGACCGGGAGGTGGGAGGCGGTCTTCCGCAAAGCGCAGGCGGCCTAGCCGCTCTGCGCACCAAGCTGGCGCGGGGAGCGGGGCTCAAGGCACTGCGCCCAGGCGACGATAACCAGTCGCTGGGGACCCAGGCACTCCGTTCATCCCAATCGGAACCACTGTGCTTGTGTAGACACCGGGATGGGACGAAGTGTTCCCGGCGTAGACAAACAGTGTGCCCCTTGCGTTACACTCCAGAGGATTCCGAACGCTTGACGTTGGAGTTGGTATGAAACTGTTTCACTTGCTTTTCCTTGCAGCAGCCGCGATCGGGAATCCAAATGTCCAGGCGCAGGACGTTGCCGCCGGGCCCAACCCCGGACCCAATCCGGAAGCGACGCTCAGTTACATTCACACAGCGTGGGACACGCTCACCCGGTCGATGACCGACTGCCACTCGCTGGTGGACATCAAGGTCAGCGCCAACCCCGTGCTCTACATGCCTGCTGAAACACCTGCTCCGCCGGAAGTGACCGCACTGAAAGAGAAGTGCCACCTGAAGGTTGTGGCGCTGCCGCGGCGCATCGAGAAGCTGGGAGATGTGCGTCCGGAGGAGCTGCGCGCGGCCGGGCTGCTCTATCTTCCCAACCCCTACGTGGTTCCCGGCGGACGCTTCAACGAAATGTATGGGTGGGACAGTTACTTCATCGTTCTGGGACTTGAAGCCGACCACCGGGAGTCACTGGCCAAGGGCATGGTGGATAACTTCCTGTTCGAGATCGAGCACTATGGGGCGGTGCTCAACGCCAACCGCACCTACTATCTGACACGCTCGCAGCCGCCGTTTCTTACCTCGATGATCCGGGCGGTGTATGAGGATCCGGCCAGCTTCCCGGCCACTCCCGCGGGACGAACCGAGGCCCGGGCCTGGCTGGAGCGCGCCTACACATTGGCGGAGAAGGACTATTCCACCTGGACGCGGCCGGAACACAAGGCCGGGACGACGGGCCTGACGCGCTACTTCGATTACGGAAACGGTCCGGTTCCGGAGATGGCTGACGACAGCACCTATTATCCAGACGTGATCCGCTGGCTGGCTGCGCATCCCGGGCAGGGCAGCGAGGTCTCTCTGGTGAAAGGCTCCGAGCACCCGGATGCGGCCGAGGCGACGAAACTCAAGCAAACCAGTTGCGACGTGCGCGCGAGCGTGGTTTGCGAGAGGGCATGGGCCGCGGGCTACCGCCTCAGCCGGGACTTCTATCTGGGCGACCGCGCCATGCGCGAGTCCGGCTTCGATCCCAGTTTCCGTTTTGGCCCCTTCGACGCGGCTACGCACCACTACGCGCCGGTTTGCCTGAACAGCCTGCTCTACCGCTATGAACGCGACCTGGCCCATTTTGCCCACCTGTTGGCCAAGCCTGAGGAAGCGCTGCGCTGGGAGCGGGACGCGAAGGCGCGTGACGCCGCGATCCAACGCTATCTGTGGCGGCCCAGGGAAGGCGTTTTTGCGGACTATGACTTTGTCCACGCCAAGCCGTCGAGTTATGCCTATATCTCGTCGCTATATCCTTTGTGGGCCGGGGTGGCAACGCGCGAGGAAGCGAAGCAGATGGTGGACAAACTCAACTTATTCGAGCGGCCCGGCGGGTTATCCATGAGCAATTTCGACTCCGGAGTGCAATGGGATGAGCCATTCGGCTGGGCGCCAACGAATTGGATCGCGGTGGCCGGCCTGGAGGCCATGGGCTTTCGCGGGGACGCCCGGCGGATAGCGCGCGACTTTGACGCCACCGTGGACGCGGGCTTTGCCAAGGACGGCACCATCCGCGAGAAGTTCAACGTAG
>DASWZM010000218.1:0-9732 GCA_036404455.1 Occallatibacter sp.
ACTACTCTTACTTTCACCGCACCGTGGCCACATGGGATGCGGCCACAAAAACCATCAAGGGCTGAGCCAAGCCCTTCCCAGGGAGAACGCAAATGAGCTTTACCTCACGCAGGACTTTTTTGAAAGCCTCGGGTGCGGCTGTGGCCGCTGCCTGTGCCGGCGCCGGCCGTCTGGCCGCCGCACCGCTCCGCCTGCCCATCGGGCTGCAACTCTACAGCGTCCGCGAATTGCTGCCCAAGGACTTTGACGGCACTCTGCGCAAACTGCGGGCTGCCGGCTATACCGAGGTCGAGGCCGCCGGCTACTACAACCGCACTGCGGCCGAGTTTCGCCACGCCATGGACCAGGCCGGCCTGCGCTGCATCAGCACACACCATCCGCTCAGCGATCTCCGGCCACGCCTCGACGAGCTGATCGAATACGGCCATAACCTCGGCCTCGACTACATCATCTGCCCCTCGCCGGTGCGCCGCGATCCGCAGGCGAAGGGACCGCTCAACCTGGACGACTGGCGTTGGGTGGCGGGCGAGCTCAACCGCATCGGCGAGAAGGTGAAGGCCGCCGGGATGACCTTCGGCTATCACAACCACGGCCCGGAGTTTGGGACCGAGGGCGGAGTGGTCTTTTATGACGAGCTTCTGCGCCTCACCGACCCACGGCTGGTTGTTTTCGAGATGGATTGCGGCTGGGTCTTCGCCGCCGGCCGCAACCCCTTGGATTACCTCAGCAAGACCCCGGAACGCTTCCCGCTGCTGCATGTGAAAGACATGGCGCGCGGCGCCAACGGCGAGTTCCAATCGACCGTCCTCGGCCGCGGCGCGATGGATTATCGCCCCATTCTCCGCGCTGCCACCGGGCTCAAGCACTACTTCATCGAGCAGGAAGAGTTTGACATCGACATTATGGAAGCGCTCCGCCTCGATGCCGGCTACATGCGCAAGCTCGACCTCTGACCTTGGGTTTCACGCGGCCAAACCGGTAAGCGACCACCGTCCGCTTCTTCGGGTACGCTTGAGCTATGAGCGTATTCGACGAAAAGCGCGCGGAGCTGGAGCGGCACGAGTTCATGATGGGCGTGGAACGGGGCAGGCTCGCGGTGGCCCTGGACCTGCTGACGGACTCCTTGATTCTGGTTGGCCAGCATGGTGTTTACTGCGCCTCCACCCGGAACCCTGGGAAGCCGGCCCTCGATCTGCAGGCCGTTCTGGGCGGCATGGAGGGCGCCAAGACGCTTATCCAGTCGGTGATGGAGGAGTTACGCGTTCAGCGCGAGGCCGGTCGTGCGGAAGACCCCACAGCCGGCTGACGGTGCGGCAAGAAACGAAAGTGCGGTATGCTTAGAGAGCGCGCCCGTAGCTCAGCTGGATAGAGCGAACGCCTCCGGAGCGTTAGGTCGGGAGTTCGAATCTCTCCGGGCGCACCATTCAAACCTCATTATTATTTACAGCATCTTTATCCTTGGTGCTTTTGACCGTCATTTCCGCTGTGCCGTAACTTTGCCGGACAGTTTTGAACGGTCTTACAAACACTTGCAAATACTGCAACATATGCAACATGCAAAGTGCGCGCCATCGTTGTAGTATCTTGTTGATTACACATGTTTTACAATGTCATTCCTAGTTGACTCTGGATCGACATATCGGGGTTCGAATGCCTGGTTGGACAATGCTCCGCCGACAGGACTATCCTGCTCTAGCGTCAAGGGGAGCGCAGAGCCGAATGCGGCGCGAGCGTTCTTGATTTTTCACGTGTCAAACCAGGAGGCAAGCATGAAAACAATGAAACAGATTACCTTAGCCATGCTGGCGCTGGCATTTGCGTTCACTCCCGGGTGCAACACGGAGTCGAACAAAGACGTTTACTACATGATCGCTGCTAACGTCTCGCTGCCCTACTGGCAGACGGTAGCAAACGGATTCAACAAGGCGGCAGCGCAATACAAGGTGACGGCCAAGGTTGTTGGGCCGCAGAGTTATGATCCGCTGGGCGAACTGGATGCTCTGCAACAGGCGGTCCAGGCCAAACCTGCGGGGATTCTGATCTCAGTTGCCGACGTTTCCACCCTGGAGAGGGAGATCGATTCGGCCGTCAAGAAAGGAATTCCCGTAATCACCATTGATTCCGACGCAGCTAGCAGCCGCAGGCTTTACTTCATAGGGACCAATAACCTGGAAGCTGGACGGCTTGGCGGAACCCGCCTGGTCGAAAAGCTCGGCAGCAAAGGCAACGTAGTCTTCTTCACCATTCCTGGCCAGGCGAACACCGAGGACCGGCTGAGCGGCTTCAAAGAAATTCTGAAAATCCAGCCCGGCATCAAGATCGCGGATATCGTGGACATCAAGGGCGATGCCAGCACCGCTTTTGACAAGGCCCAGCCGTTGTTGGCCCGGACAGGTGCCGAGAAAATAGACGCCTTTGTGTGCCTGGAAGCGGTTTCGGGAAAACCGGTTGCCGACGCCATCAAGCGGGCAAACCTTCACGACCGGGAGCTCATTGCCTGGGATGCGGACCAGGGGACCCTGGACGCAATCAAGGACGGAACCATCGATGCAACCATCGCGCAGAAGCCGTACACCATGGGCTATTTTGGGCTGAAGTTGCTGTACGAGGTGTTCCATGCACCGCCCCCGCAACTTAACAAGGACTTTCGGTCGGACTTTTACTCGCCTTATCCAGTGTTTATTGATACCGGCACAACCTTGGTAGACAGGAGCAACGTCGATCTCTACCTTTCCGTGGCAGCGGCAAACAAATAGATTGCCTTTGCTTCGTATGGCGAGTGGCGGATTGTGCCCAGTTTTGTGCCTGCCGCCTGTCCCTGCGGGTTGCGACAGAGTGCTATGATGATGCGGTCTACCCCCGCGAGCCATCAGCATCGATTGCAAGCCATCACTCTTCATCGCAATCGCCGTAAGTTGTTGATTCTTTGTTAGGTAAGTCCTCCGGAGCGTTAGGTTGGGAGTTCGAACCTCTCCGGGCGCACCATGCAAACCTCAAAGAAGAATCCTTCCATTTTGATCCGCATTCATACCGGCAATTTCAACCAAGTGAGGGAATATGGCAGACTGGAATACCGCATACAACTGGATGATGGACAACGAGGATGCTCCGCGTGCGTGCGCGCAGGTTCCAGACGCGCCGCCTGGGGCGTTTGCCATCAGCGGCATCAACAGCGCGTCGTGGCCGGCTGAATTCGCGGCCATAGCAGCGGTTCCCCAGGCCAACCGCGAGCCGCTGGTGCAGCAGTTCTATGAGAATCACTTCTGGAGCCAGTGGTTCGCGCAAGTGGTCTCGGATGATGTATGCATGCGAGTCTTCGATTTTGCGGTCAACAGCGGCCCAAGTCCGTCCGTGCGCTGTCTGCAGCAGGCCGTGAACAGTCTGCTTGCCCCTGGCGCGGCGCCCATCGCCGAGGATGGGCGTTGGGGGCCTGCGACGCTGGGCGCGACGAACGCGGCCGATCCGGTGGCGCTGGTGGCGGCGTTCCAGGCGCAAAGGGTCGCATACTACCAGGCGATCGCGGCCGCCAATCCGGCGCTGGCGCAGTATCTGAACCCGTGGACGGTGCGGGCGAATAAGTAGCCAGGGCGGGAAAGCGTTTGATGGCGTCTCTTTGGCGCGCCGAATCGCGCGGCGTTCCATTGATCACTGGGATTGAAGGGCTTCTCCGGCTTATCCAGGTCGACCGGGCTGCCGACCAATCCCGCGCTGTTGTTGACAGAATCTCAGTATCACCGCCATGTATCAGCGAACTCTGAATTGAGATACTCCTGCCTGCGCCGGTTAGACTGGAAACGTGGCCTGCGCAGCAACCTACGCGCGGCCCGGACAAGGTTCAAATGCATTTCAATTTTGATTTCACGGCCGTTCAGGTGATTTGGACGCTGACGTTTGCCGCACAACTGATTCTCCTGGTGGTCCTGCTGGGCCGCGACCGGACCAGGCGCTTCCCCTGGTTCACCGCCAGCATTGTCCTGGTGGCTCTGCGTCTGCTGGCCAGCCGCCTGCTCTTCGGGCGCCTGCCGCCGCTTACTTTGAACGCGATCTTCATCACCATGGCCGACCTGGCGGTGATCGTCGGCCTGCTGGTGCTGCTGGAAATCGCTCGGCGCGCCTTCAGCGGCGTCCAGCGGCGCACATGGATCGCGGGTACCCTGGTCCTGCTGGCCCTGGGCGTCGGAATACTCGCCTTTTGGGGACCCTGGCCGGCGTGGAAGACCCTCACCGCAGACTCGGCCCTCGCGACGTTGCGGCTGATGCAACTGGGAGCGCTGAAAGGCGATTTGCTGGTGAACCTGCTCACCGTCGAGTTGGGTCTCCTGGTGGTCTTCTTCGGCCGCCGCTACAACGCCGGCTGGCGCAGCCATACCCAGCAGATCATCATTGGCCTCTCCACCGCGTCCATCGCGCAACTGGCCGCGCAGGGGATCTGGCAGATCATTGTCCGGACTGCGGCGCCCCACACCCAGGCCGAGTACGAGCGCATCCTGGGCCTGCGCGACAAGCTCTTCAACGCCAGTGGCGCTATCTACGTTGCTGTGCTGGTGTGGTGGATCATCTGCCTCTGGATCGACGAGCCTGGGGCTGCGGCTATCGCAGAGGCGCCGCCGGAGACTACCGCCCAACCCGTGCTTCTCTCGCCCGAAAGTGCGGATCTGGAGTCTCAGGAGCCGAATGCGGAACCTGTTGCCGCTCCAGCCGAAGGGGAAACAAAGAACGAGGAATAACGGTCTCCAGCCGGACAGAAGTCCATAATCGCCGAAAGGCGGTCTCTGAGCGCTGGGGTGAATGCCGGGTAGGGAATCAGCCGCAAGTATGACCCAAACCACGGGCTTCCGCGTTCCCCGCCCTCAGTGTCTGACAACTGAAATCTGACAGCTAAATGTGGCAGCTCGCCTGGCCGCGCTTTTCCAGGTACCGCTGGTGGTACTCCTCGGCCCGCCAGAAGGTCTGGGCGGGCTCGACTTTCGTCACGATGCGCTTTGGCTTGAAACGTCCCTCTGCGGTCAGTTGCTTGATCTTGGCGTGAGCCTGCGTCTCCTGTTCGGGCGAGTGGAAGAAGATGGCCGACCGGTATTGCGTGCCCCAGTCCGGACCCTGACGGTTGAGAGTGGTCGCGTCGTGGAGGGTGAAGAAGAAGTCGAGGAGCTGCTCGAAGCTCACCTGCGCGGGGTCAAAGTCCAGTTCCACCACCTCCGCGTGCCCGGTCGAATCCGTGCAAACGTCCTTGTAGCTGGGCCGCTCCAGCTTGCCGCCCTCATAGCCCACCGCAGTCGCTGTCACGCCCGGAATGGCTGCAAACGCCGCCTCCACGCCCCAGAAACAACCCGCTCCGAATGTTGCCTTTTCAATAGCCATGCCAATTCAGATGCGCGTTGGCTCGATTCGGCGCCAGAATTCGCGCTTTCCAGAACCCCTGCGCTCAGTTCCCGCCGATCAGTCTCTTTAGTGGCGCTTCTTGCCGCCCGGTGCGCCGCCGCGTTTGCCCGAGGACTGCGGGCCGGTGCGCTTTGCCCCGGAGCCGGACGGTTTGCCCTTGTAGCCGGATTTGGAGAAGCCGCCTACCTTGGGTTTGGACCGGGCGCCGGAGGCCGGTTTACCCGGCCCGCCAAAGCTTGGCTTCGGTTTCCATCCCGAGCCGGTCTTTCTCTCCGCACGCGAGCCTTCGCTACGAGTCCGCTCGCTGCTGCTGGCTCGCGATTCGGAAGCTCCGTCCGCGCGTGGAGCGTAGGGCCGCGACGGACGGGGCGCGAACGGCTCTCCACCTTCCTTGCCGCGGAACGCCCGCACCGCCGGCCCGGCGGAACTGCGCCCGGTCGATTTACCCTTATAGGGCCGTTTTGCGCCGTAGCTGGGCCGGGAATCCGGTCTTGTGCGAGGGTCGGCCCGGTCAGTCCCGGGACCCGAGCCATAGGAGCGTCCATCGGACTTGCCGGGTTTACTGCCCGGCCGCGCGCCCCCTGCCCGCGGCTTCCCGCTGCTGGTTGTGAATGGCCGCGAAAGCCCACCCTCACCCCGGCCACCATCGCCCCGAAAGGGACGGCTGGAGCGGCTTGCGCTCGAACGCCCTGGGCCCTGAATGCTCGTGCTCGGCCGGCTCGTGCCCGGACGTTCTGCTTCGGGCCGGCCGGTGTGCTCGGACTCAGGGATCGGCTCAATGTGCAGCCGGGAGGGTCTCTTCTGCCCGAGGTCCTCAATCGGCGCCGGGGCTTGGCGTCGGGCCGCCTCATGCCGTGGCGCGGGCGGCCGTTTGTAGGGCGGCCATTCCCTGGCCTCCGGCTTCTTCCAGCCTGGCTTGGCAGGGAAGCGATGGCCTGCGGCGGACTTATCCCCAAAGGGCCTGCCAATACCCGGCCTGGCTCCGTATGTCTCCCTCTTGGCCGGTCTGTCTCCGTAGCTCCTGCCCGCCACTGGATGGGCTTCGCCGGTCGAGCCCGGAGCAAAGCGCGTTGGCGGGCGTGAGGGCCGATCGTCCTTCTTCCACGCTGGCCGTGCGGCCGGGCTGCCGGTGGGAAGCGCAGAGCCGAATTCTGCCGGTCTCGGCCCGCTGCGAACCGGCCTGTCTGCGCCGAACGACCTCTTCGGCCGGTAGTCCTTCGACCCTTCAGCAGCCTTTGCTGCCCGTGGTGTGAAGGCCGGCTTTACCGTCGGGAGCGAATCCGCCATGTTGCGCCTGCGGATCTCTTTGGATTTGGGGGTGCGCAGCGTACCATCGGCGGCCTTGCGCAGTTGCTCCAGTTCTTGCTGCTCCAGCTCGCGCATGTTACCCGGTTCCTGGTCCAGAACCAGTGGCCCGTAGCCCACGCGGCGGATCTTTTCGACGAAATGCCCAATCTCCTCGAACATCTTGCGCAGCTCGCGGTTCCGCCCCTCGATCAAAACGACTTCGTACCACGGATTGTCGCCTTGGCGAACCTGCCGGATGCGGGCCGGCGAGGTGCGCACCGGGCCCGAGCCCGCCTTGCCGCGCTCAATCGATACGCCCCCGCGCAGCACGTCCAGCTCGGCCTCCGTGGGCTGCCCTGCGACCTTTACCAGGTAGGTCTTCTCCACGCCGGAAGCGGCCCGGGTGAGCCGGTTGGCCAACTCGCCGTCGTTGGTCACCAGCAGCAGCCCTTCGCTCATGTAGTCCAGCCGGCCCACGGGGTAAAGCCGCTCGCGCATCTTGTCGAAGAACTGCATAACCGTTGGCCGGCCCTCGGGGTCCTTCACCGTGGTCACGAAGCCCTTTGGCTTGTTCAAAACGAAGTACCGCAGCCGTTCCGCGCCCTGCAGCAGCTTGCCGTCCACGCGGATGTGGTCGCGGCCGGCATCTGCTTTGGTGCCCAGTTGCGTCACCACCTTGCCGTTAACCTGCACGCGGCCCTGCTCGATCAGCTCCTCGGCCTTGCGCCGGCTGGCGACGCCCGCCTGCGCCAGGATCTTTTGCAACCGCTCCAACTTGACGGGGGGACGGGGCTTGGGATTGAACTCCGGCTCTGGCTCGCCTTCCCCGGCTTCGGCCTCGGTTTCCGGCTCTTCTTCGGCTTCGATCCCGGCCGCGCCTTCGGCGGCTTCGATCTCAGCTTCTGTCTCGGTTTCGATCACGGTCTCCGCCTCGCCGTCGGTCTCGTCTCCGATTGGGTCCTCGATTTCAGTTGCGGGCGCATCGTCTAACCCGGCTTCACTCGGTTCGGGCCGCAGGTCATCGGTCATGGGGGACAGTCTCGGTTTCTGCCTGCTCTGTGGGGGGAGGCGCAGCAGGCGCGGCCTCTGCGGGGGTTGGCTCCGCTTGGTTTGCCGGCGAGCCGGGTTCATGCTCCGGAGATTCGAGCTCTTGGTTGGCCGCGGGCTCCTGGCCGGCCGCCGTCCCTGCGGTCTCAAGGTCTTCCCGTGTTTCCGGCGTGGCGTTCGCGGCAGGTTCGTCTGACGGCTCTTCGGCGATTTCGTCCAGTTCCAGGCTCAAATCGTAGTTTGCCGCGGGGGTTGGCTCGCCTTCGGCAGCCGGCTCCGGCTCCTCGAACTCAAGCTCGGCCATCTTCTCGAACTCCTCCATGGACGGCAGCTCGGAGACGTCCTTCAGGCCAAACCGCAGCAGGAACTCCCTGGTCGTCTTGTAGAGGATGGGCCTGCCGATCACCTGCTTGCGCCCGGCG
The DNA here is from genome assembly GCA_036404455.1 of Occallatibacter sp. GTDB lineage: Bacteria > Acidobacteriota > Terriglobia > Terriglobales > Acidobacteriaceae > Telmatobacter. The sequence goes on from DASWZM010000218.1 coordinate 8,136, forward strand.
GTGGTGATCAGCTTGCGCGCCAGCAGCGTACCGAAGACGGCAGATGAATCCACGCCGCGAATCTCATTCACCTCCGGCGCGGTTACCGGCTGTTTGTAGGCGATCACGGCCAGAGTTTCCAGGGCCGGCAAGGAGAGCCGGAGCGCCGGTTTCAGGCTCTTTACGAACAACCGGACCGCGTCGTGGCATTCAGGCTTGGTTGCCATGCGGTAGCCGCCGGCGATCTCGCGAATCTCCACGCCGCGGCCGTCGCTGGCATAGCTGGCGATCAGCTCGTCCAGCAGTTGTCGCAAGATTGCACGCACCTCGCGGTCCTGCAATCGGGCCAGGCGTTTCGCGTCCTCTTCGGCCTCCACCGGGAGATCAGTCGCCGTGTTTGAGTTGTCCTCCTGGTCGGCTTCCGCGTCCGTCTCCGCTTGCGAATCGGGGGCCGTCTCTGCGCTGCCCTCCGCGGCGGCTTCTGCGTCCGTCCCTGCATTCGAGTCGGAGGCCGTCTCTGCGGCGGGCTCTCCGGGCGCAGGAGAGGCCTCAGGCATAGTCGATTCAGCGGTCTGGTTCAGTCCCAGGTAGTCGAATGCCTCGTTGAGCAGGGGCAGCGGTTCGCCGGCTTCGGTCGTCTGCCCGGCGGCCCGCGCGGCTTCTTGCTCCGCCTTCCACTCCAGGGCGTCGGCGGCAAACAGTGCGGCGAGCTGGGCCAGTGTGACCGGCTCCTCCGCGGCGTAGATGACAGCTTCCAGCTTGGCTTTCAGGCTCATTCTGCAATAGGTACCTCAAGTATGGTACCGGAAGTGGAGCCGCCCCGCGCGCCCAATGCGGCTCTCATGCTTGTGCAAGGCGCGGAAAAAGGGCGTCCGCCGCGGCGGACGCCCTGAAAGGCATACTGAATGCAGCCTAGCTGGCAAATTGGCGGAACAGCCAGAACAGCGACCCGGAGAGCAACGCCGCGGCCGGCAGGGTGAAGACCCAGGCTGCGGCGATGTTGCGGATTGTGGACATCTGGAGGCCGCTGCGGTTTGCGGCCATGGTGCCGGCCACGCCCGAACTGAGCACGTGAGTGGTACTTACCGGAAGGCCGAAGTTGTCGGCGGCGAAAATGGTGGCCATGGCGACCAGTTCGGCGGTTGCGCCCTGCGCGTAGGTGAGGTGCTCCTTGCCGATCTTTTCGCCGACGGTGACGACGATGCGCTTCCAGCCGACCATGGTGCCCATTCCGAGCGCCAGGGCCACGGCCACCTTGACCCAGGTGGGGATGAACTTGGTGGCCTTGTCCACCTTGCTCTTGTAGTTGGCGAGCGTGGCATTCTCGTCGGCCGTGAAGGCCGGGTTGTGATTCTTCTGCATCAGGCGGATGGCTTCGCTGGCCACATACATGTCGTTGCGGACGTTGGTCTGCTGGTTCGCCGGAACCGCCTTGAACTCCTTGTAGAGGGCCACTTCGTGGTTCAGGTCCTCGACCAGTTCGCGGAGCGCCAGAACGGTGTCCGGCTGCAATTGCTTGGTGCGAATGTAGTCGGTGACTTCGGCCCGGGCGTCTTCGCCCAGGATGCCGCTCTTGTTCACGTAGCGGTCGAGAATGTGGCCGGCCTGCTCGGAGGCG
>DASWZM010000219.1:0-2552 GCA_036404455.1 Occallatibacter sp.
GCTGGCAGCGGGAGCGGATGGTCTGGGGAATGTTTTCGGGCTCCGTGGTGGCCATCATGAAGATGACGTGCGCCGGGGGCTCTTCGAGGGTCTTGAGCAGGGCGTTGAAGGCCGCCTCGGTGATCTGGTGGGCCTCGTCGAGGATGTAGATCTTGTAGCGGTCGCGGGCCGGGGAGTAACGGGCGGCTTCGCGGAGTTCGCGAATCTCGTCGATGCCGCGGTTGGTGGCGGCGTCGATCTCGATGACGTCCACGGCGTTGCCCTGGCGGATCTCGATGCAGGAGTCGCACTGGCCGCAGGGCTCGGGAGTTGGGCGGGCTTCGCTACCCACCTCGGTGCGGCAGTTGAGGGCCATGGCGACGATGCGGGCGATGGTGGTTTTGCCGATGCCGCGATGGCCGGAGAAGATGTAGCCGTGGGCGATGCGATTCTGGCTTAGTGCGTTGAGGAGGGTGCGGGTGACGTGCTCCTGGCCGGCCACGTCGGCAAAGCGCTGCGGACGGTATTTTCTGGCCAGCACCTGATAACCCACGGGTGTGCGCGCTCCTTGAGGCCTTCCCAGGGTTGGTGAGTGGCCTAGAGGGGATTGTATCGTTCCGGGGCGGGGGGTGGTGGGGTGGAAAACAGCTTCGCGGTTTGGCGATCATTGTGACGAGTGGAGTTGGGCTGAGGCTTTTGCTGCTTTGGCGATCTTGCCGGTTTTGCGCTTGTGGCGGTTCTTCTTGCCACGCTTGTTGTTGGCTTGGAGGGCGGCTTTCTTTTGCACGGCCTTGCGGCGGCGGACTTCTTCTTTGGAGTACATGGTGCCGCGGCATTTTTTGGCGCCGCAGTTGCAGATGGCTTCGTCGTCGCCGCCGTCATAGAGGCAGTAGTCGTAGGTGATCTCCTCGCCGGCGGGGATGTTCTTGATGGCCTTGATCCAGACGCGGCCTCGCTCTTCGCTGGTTTCGCAGTTGGGGTCGCAACTGTGGTTGATGAACATGGCCATGCAATGGCCGTCGATGACGATCTCTCCACGCCCAAGTCCAAAGAGATAGGTAATGGGCGCGTCCTCGTAGCAGGCGTCGGCTTGGTCTTTGCTCAGCCGGGGGCCTGTGTACTCGGCCACGCGCGCGCCTTTGCGGATGGGGGTAGTGGTGTAGCAGCCGGCGGCGTGAATGGCGGAAGAGCAGATGATGAGTGCCATGCGGGTGTGCGATGCTTTCCTTTGGCGCGCAGATTGTGCCGTATGGGCCGCATCTTATCATTGGAGGGGCCATTGAATGGGATGTTGAAGGGGCGAGGGACAGGGAAATGAGACGGGGCTTTCTGGTTGCTCTGGTTGTGGCGGGCTGCCTGGCGGCGGCTGCGCGGGTGCATGCGCAGACTCCGGCGGGCGGGGATGGGACTGGAGCAGGGCAGAGTACGCATGCTGCTGCGGGCCAAAAGCCGGCTGCCGCGCCGGCGCAGGGTGCGGCCAACCCGTTTCCTGAGGATACAAGCGCGGTTCCTGTGATGCCGTCCAGCGGTACGCCGGTTTTGCCGGAGGGGACTTATAGCGGGGAGGACAGTGGGACCGATAGCGGACGCGCCGCGCTGCCGGGCGATGATCTGGACCCTGTGCGCAGTCCCGACGACCCTGCCCCGGCCGCCAACAGCGGGCAGGAACAGGATTCCAGCTCGAGCCTGGCCGGAATGGACAAGTTGCTGCCGGGACCGGACGACGATCAGCCGCAAGGAAAGAAAAGAAAGCTTTCGGTCAAGGAACCCGAGCATCAGGAGACCTCGAAGGAGGATCTGGACGTGGGGAAGTACTATCTGGAGATAAAAAACTGGAAGGCGGCGCTTTCGCGGTTTGAATCGGCCATGGTGCTGGCGCCGGAGGAGCCGGAGGTTTTTTGGGGTTTGGCCGAGGCGGAGCGAAACCTGGGCCATTTTGCGGAGGCGCGGACCTATTACCTGAAGCTGCTGGACTACGATCCGGACGGGCCGCACGGGAAGGCGTCGCGGAAGGCGCTGAAAGAGCCGGAGATTGCGAATGCGAAGGCGGCGAGCCCTGCGCAACCGGCGGTGGAGACGGTGAAATAGCTTTCTCGTAGTGAATCGCAGCGTGAGTTCGGAGTTGAATGATCGTCAGGAGAACCTTGGCAAGGTCTTGATTGTGGACCTGGCATTTACTTAGTACTACAGTTGTACGTGCTTTCTCTCGCGGAAAATGGACCAAAGTCCGGGCCTGAAGGCCCCGGCAATTCGCGCTTTTTCCGGGGGCTGAAGCCCCCGGCTCCCTCCGGAAAAAGCGATCTACAACTGTAGTATTAGAACCTGTCCAATAACTCGCGGGCAGCGCCCGCAGGGGAGCAGAGGGCGAGCATTGCCGGGAGAGCGCAAGCAGCAGGGGGGGCGCCGCCCGGTTAACGCATGAGTAACCTCCACCCCCATAAGCGCTAAGATAAGGAGTCGATTTTGGGTCGTCGTCTACGATGTGGTTCGCTCAGTGCGGTTGTGATCTGATTCCATTGCATGAGCACCGAGCGGAGAGGCAGGCGAGGAGCAATGGCGGCTGTGAGCTGAGG
>DASWZM010000220.1:0-22573 GCA_036404455.1 Occallatibacter sp.
GGTGTGAAAGTGGTCCACCGTCGGAGATTTCTTTCGCTGGCCAGTTGCGGAAGCCCGCCCTACTCCGTATCCGACTCCGTCGCGATTTCCCCCTCGCCCTCTATGGAAATCCGCAGCTTGCGGAGAAAATGCAGATCGTTCTGCGTGAACGGCCCCTCCGCGCCGTCCTCCGCGCCGACAGGAACCTCTTCGGCCTCCTTCGCAGTCACCTGGTTCAGTCCGATCGTGGCTTCCAGCATCAGCAGCACTTCGAACCCGTGTTTACGAATATCCTGCACCACCCCGGCAATCTGCTCACTCTCAATTACCGACTCGTGGATTGCCTCGCCCAGTTGCTGAATCAGTTCGCGCAGACGCGTTGTCACAGGTACCTCCAGGAGCGGCGGCCTGCGCCAGTTGAAAGCGCCGGTTGCTGCGTAAGATTCCTCTACCTTAATTCCAACACCTTTGGGGAGCAACAGGCAACCGCCAACAATCTGTGCAAAGCCGCGCCGCAAGCCTCGCTGTTACCATCAAAGCGGAATGAAGCCTCACTCCATCGGTCGCGCCCTGGGTATCGGCCTCAGGGTCGCTGGCCGTATCGCCGGCCAGCGCGTCGCCGCCAACGCCCAAACGGCCCGGTCCGCAGCCAGCCCGCCTGCCCGACCTGCTGGCGCAAATGCCGCCCAAAGCCGCGCCGTCGGCCAAGCCACCGGCAAGGCCACCAGCGGCGTCGCCCGCGGCTTGGCTGGTTTCCTGCGCCCCTTCCGCCGCATCGGCGGCATCCTATGGCTTGAAGTCACCGGCGTCTTCTTCTTTCTCTTTGTGGTCGTCTTCGCCCGCTTCGCCTGGATCTCCCGCCCCAGCCGCCTCTACGGCCCCTATGAGCGAAACTTCCTCATCGCCGCCGCCATCGTCCTGCTCTTTCTCTATCTCGGCGTCACTTCATTCTGGCGCGCCCGCCGCAGGTGAGCTCCCGCCTGGTCGCCCTTCGCTTTGAGCTCTATCGTTCCCGTCCGGCCGCGTCAGCGCCCAAACCAGCACACCCACAACCGCCAGCCCAAAAAGCGTCAAGACAAATCCGCCGCCCCGTCCTCCGCCAAACCGCATTAGCGCCAACAAATTCGCAACCGTAGCCATCCTCTTCTCCCTCCGCGGTCCGGGGGCTCATCGCCCACCCGCCGCATCGGTAATGACCCGGATTCCCCAAACAAGTTGCCGCCAACCACCCCGCGCAGTAACCCTCAACCGCTCCGCCGCCCCCGCCACTGCGGCGCAATTGCATCATTCAAGTGCACTGGCGCAATTACCCCCATGCTCACGCACGTGGGGAAGACAGCCTAAAACCAGCGCCGTCTCCGCCGCTGAACCGCCCATACCAGCAAAGCCAGCACCACCAGCCCCACGAGCACCCAGAGAATGATCGTATTCTGGCTGGCATGCCGAAACTCCCGTAAACCGTGCCAGCGCACCAGCGCCAGCGCATTGCTCATTGCGATCCCCATCTTTTTTCCCCGCTGCCGGTCCCAATCTCAACCGGCTGCATCGGTAAGAACCTCGCGTTGCCGCGCGAGTTGCCCGAGGCGCAAACACCTCTGCATTCATCACCTCTTCGGCAACCCTCACCCGCTCTTCCGCCTCCGCCACCGCAGCGCAATCGCATAATTCAACTGCACCAGCAAAATCGCTCCAATGCTCACCCACGTGTTGATAAAGCACAGCGCCGCCCCGCCCGCGTACAGCGATTGCGCAATCACCACCCGCCTGCAGATGCTGGTCCTCACCTCCTCCGGCGTGTCCGCCTTGACCAGCCCCGCCCGCGTCGCATACATCCAGCTCCAATAGAGCATCGCCCCCGCCGCCAGAAGATTCAGCCAGTAAATCCCCAGCGCCCCGCGATAATGAATGAACTCCGCCAGCAGCCGCGTCGACAGCGGCAGCAGCGTAATCGTGAACAGAAACCCCAGGTGAATCCACGTCAGATCCCGCGTTCCCTCGCCAATATGGTTCAGTTGCGTCTGCTGCCCCGCCCACAGGATCCCCAGCGTCAGAAAGCTCATCCCATACGCCACCCACTGCGGCCCCAGGCTCGCGAGCGCCCCCAGCAGCTCACCCTCCCCGTGCACCTGGGCCGCCGTCGGAATATGCAAATCCAGCACCAGCAGCGTCATCGCCACGGCAAAGATACCGTCGCTCAGGGCCGCCAGCCGCTCCAAACTCCGCCCCTGAATCCGGTTGTAAAGATTCACCATCTCCGCCCGCACCTCTCCCTCAAGCAATCACACCCGGCGCCCGTCCGCCTTGCGCGTCAGGTGGAAAACCGCCAGTCCCAGCGCCGCCACCCCCAACCCATACGCCATCCACGCGTGAGTTCCCGTATGAATCGTCCACCCCTTCCAAATCGCAATCCCCGCCGCCACCAGCATCAAAACCCCACGAAAGAAATTCATCCCATCGACCTTTCTTCTCAATGCTGGCCCGCTCCACATTGTCGCGGCCGCGCAAGCGCCCTCTGCCTCACCGCGGGTGGTTGACCCCGTCCCCGCCCACTCCCTATCGTTAGCACAGTACTGCCGAGGACCACCCCATGACCACCCCCGCCCAGCCCCTCGTCGCCCCCGAGCTAAAAAAGACCCCCCTCAACGCCACCCATCGCGCCCTGCGCGCCAAGATGGTCGACTTCGGTGGCTGGGACATGCCCGTCGAGTACCCCGGTCCCGGCGCCGGCCTCATTGCCGAGCATCTCGCCGTCCGCACCGCCGTCGGCCTCTTCGACGTCTCCCACATGGGCGAAATCCAGTTCCGCGGTCCCGGCGCACTAGCCGCCGTCCAGCACATCGCCATGAACGATGCTTCACGCCTGAAAGACGGCCAGGCCCACTACTCCGCCCTGCTCACTCCCCAGGGCGCCTTCGTCGACGACATTCTCGTCCACCGTCTCAGCCCCAACGACTATCTCCTCGTCGTCAACGCCGGCACCACCCCCAAGGACCTCGCCTGGATTCGCCAACGCGTCGGCTCTTTCCCCTCCGTCCACATCGCCGACTACTCCTCCTACTATTCCCAACTCGCTCTGCAAGGCCCGCGCGCCCTCCAAACCCTTCAGAAGCTCACCAAGACCGACCTCGCCGCCATCAAAAACTACTGGTTCACCTGGGGCACAGTCGCCGGCGTTCCCAACGTCCTCATCGCCCGCACCGGCTACTCCGGCGAAGACGGCTTTGAAGTCTATCTCCCCGCCGATGAACCCACCACCGTCAAAGTCTGGAATGAACTCCTCGCAGCAGGTATAGAATTCGCCATCCGTCCCTGCGGCCTCGGCGCCCGCAACACCCTCCGCCTCGAGGCCGGCATGAGCCTCTACGGCCACGAAATCTCCGACTCCATCAACGTCTTCGAAGCCAACCTCGACCGCTGGCTCAAGCTCGACAAAGGCGACTTCGTCGGCCGCCAGGCCCTCCAGGAAATCCAATCCACCGGCGGCCCCACCCGCAAGTTAGTGGGGTTGGAAATGGTCGACCGTGGGATCGCCCGCGACGGTTATCCCGTCCAGAACCTGGAAGGCAAGGAGATCGGTGTAATCACCTCCGGCTCCCCCGCTCCATTCCTCAAGACCAACATCGCCTTCGCCTTGGTTCCCACCTCCATCTCCCTATCCGGCGAGGACGTTTTAGTCCAGATCCGCCCCACCCAAACCGCCCGCGCCAAACAAGTCCCGGTACCCTTCTATAGACGGGCTAAAGCGTAAGCCTGTTGGAATCGCCATCGGAACGCGCTAGACTGCATTTGCCGATGATTGAATCTCTACACATCGCTGGTTACAAGCTCTTCCGCGACCTCACACTACCCAAGCTCGGGCGGATGAATCTGTTTGTGGGGGAAAACAATACCGGCAAGAGCTGCCTGTTGGAGGCAGTCGGCTTATATGCGGGCCGATACCCAGTGACCGATATTCTTCAAACTCTCTCGCTCCGCACCGTGGGAACTTTTCTTCCTTGGGAGAAGGAAGGGTGGAACGATGAAGGAACCTTGCTCCTCCATCCTATCTTTGATCTGTTTCATCACGACGAATCAGATGGCCGCAACCGAGAGCGCGCATCATTAGAGCGCGCATCGTTTTTGATAGAGAAGGTTGGCGACACCAATTCTCTACTTGTAAAGAATCATCCGTTAGGGTACACGACCGACGAGGCCGGTCTAACATCCTATGTGCCGGAAAAGTCGGATGTGTTTGATTTCGGCCCCTCGGAGCAGGCTGTATTTGCCTACAGAGGCGGCGTGGAGGCGGCTCGAATCAGCCGCGAATTCTTCCGCAATCGTGCCGCAGTTGGCAGTTTTCCACTTCTGCCTTACGTTCCAGCTAACGGATTCCCGGATTGGAAGGCTGCTTTCTTGTGGGATGCCTTGGTCCAAGGTCCTGGGCAGGATCGTGTTCTCAACTGGCTTCGTATGATCGATCGTCGAATAGAGGATTTGGATTACATCGCAGGGAGTGGTACATCGCGCATCGCCATACTCAAGGTTAAAGGAGAAGGCCGGGTTCCCCTTAACTCAATGGGCGATGGCCTGCGGCGAATGTTCCACATCGGCCTGGCCATGGCTACGGCGTCCAAGGGCATTCTGCTAATCGACGAATTCGAGAATGGCCTGCATTGGAGGGTTCAACGGGAGCTTTGGGCTGCTCTAGGCAAGGCAGCACAGGAGTTCGATGTCCAAATCTTCGCCACAACTCACAGCCGGGACTGTATTGGCGGTTTCGTCTCAGCAAGTATGGAGTTAGGGATCAAGGATGCAAAGATTTACCGGCTGGAGCGTGAAGGCGACGAAATCTACGCCGTCGATTTGGCCCTCATCAACGTTGAGGATGCCTTGGAAGTGAATGGGGAAGTTCGCTAGCCGTGGCCGCTCCCTCCGTGCAGCCATTTAAACCGGAAAGCGATCTCGTACTGCTCGTCGAGGGACGGAACGACGGCAATGCGGTCTTCCAACTTGTGCGGCTTAGGCACGGAGCAGATCCGGCATTTGGAATTTCCGAGTGCGGAGGCGCGGACGGAGTGCTGAAGATGCTGTCTAGCCGGTTGGCTGACGGCAATTCTCCCCAAAGGACTCTGGGGCTGATTCTCGACACCGATATCGAGGGATCTACCGAGCAAAACGCAGTTCTCAGACGGTGGGCGCAACTCAAGGACAAGATCGCGACGGGTTACGACCTGCCCAATGAGTTTCCCGAAGCGGGTCTCATCATCGACCCTCGGCCGGGCCGGCGTGCTATTGGAACTCTTCCGCGAATTGGCGTCTGGCTGATGCCCAACAACAGAGCATTCGGAATGTTCGAGGACTTGCTGCTTGAGTCGCTGGGCGACCGCGAGAAGAATTACACGTCAAGCGTTGTGAAGCAGGCCAAGGCCGATCAGGTCGCGTCCTATCATGACAGCCATCTCTCAAAAGCCGTGATCCGCACCTTCATAGCTTGGCAGGAACCACCAGATTTGCAGTATCTGGGTCTGGCCATCAAGAAGGGCCACTTCCAGAATATTGAGGCCGCCTGCGCGCATTTCCTCGATTGGCTTGGACGCCTCTTCGACCCGTTGACCCGTCCGGCCAATTGAGCGCGACAGCAGGGAAAACTGCTGCTTGAATCGGCAAGGCCACGCCGTCGCAAGAAACGCGGCTTTAGGCCACGATCTCAAAGGCCAAGCTGACCCCCAGCGGTGATCTATGCCAAAGAATCCACCACGCCCCTCCTTGAATCAAACCAACCGAACCTGATTTCCCTTGAAGGAGCCCTCCCTCATGACCCTGTCTGCCAATGAGGTCAACCACTTGAAGCATGCCCCCGCCGCCGGTGGCGTGTTGCCCCTCTTTCACAGCCGCTGGAGCCCGCGCTCCTTTTCTGACCGCGAAGTCAGCCGCGCCGACCTCGCCAAGGTCTTTGAAGCCGCCCGCTGGGCCGCCTCATCCTACAACGAGCAGCCCTGGCGCTTTCTCGTCGGAACCCGTAACTCCAACACCTACAAGAAGATATTCTCGACACTCACCGGTTGGAACCCGGCCTGGGCCGCCTCCGCCCCGGTCCTGATCCTGGGCGCAGCCAGAACCAGGTTCAGCCACAACGACACCCCTAACCGGGTTGCCCTCTATGACTTGGGCGCTGCCGCATCTTACCTCACGCTGCAGGCCGCCGCCCTCGGCCTTGCAACCCACCAGATGGCCGGTTTCGACGAGGGCGTCGCCCGACAGGCCCTTCAGATCCCAGATATTTACGCCCTCGGCGCCGTCATCGCCCTCGGCTATCAAGGTGAGCCCGCCGCCCTCACCAATGAGCAAATGCTCGCCCAGGAAATCGCCCCCCGCACACGGAAACCCTTGAAAGAGTTTGTTTTCAAATCCTGGGACGCTCCGGAAGACCTGGCCTGATTCCCCCGGCACGAGCAACCACCCCTCCAGCCTCCGCGCTCAATCCTCCTGCTTCCGCGTTAAAGTGGAAGCTGGAGGACATTCGCCCTGACCCCGGAAAGGTCCAAAGCCAGGCCGCGGAGCAGGCCCCGCAGCAAGCGCCGGCGCAAACCCCTCACCTGGCAAACTCGCCTCGTCCCGGCCGCCTTCGCTGTCGTTCTGGCCCTGCTGGCCTGGGGATGCATCGCGCGCCAGCTCGCCCCCACCTCCAACACCTCGCTCACCCGCTTTGACAGCATCATCGTTCTGGGCTTCCCCGCCGACAGTGACGGCAATCCCACACCCACCCAGTTGGCCCGCGTCACCGAGGCCGTTCATGAATACGAACGTGGAGTAGCCCCGCGCCTCATCCTCACCGGCGGAGCAGCCGGCAACAGGTTTGTTGAGGCGCGCGTGATGGCCCGTACTGCCGAGGCCCAGGGCATTCCAGAATCCGCTATTCTTGTCGAGCCGGAGGCTCTCAATACCATCCAGAACGCCTGCTATGCGGTGCGGATCATGAAAAACCACGGCTGGCGCTCGGCGGAGGTCGTTTCCAGCGACTATCAACTTCCCCGCGCAGGGCTCATCTTCAGCCGCCTGCCGCTCGAGTGGCGCACCCACATCGCTCCGCCGCTCTCGCTTCAGTCCGCGGCTTACGTTGGCCCCGTAACATCCGTCGAAGTCTTGAAAACGGTGCGCTACCTGGTTTGGGCGCGATGGGCCGACCCCTGCCAACTGTAGCGGAAGCAAATGTCCCGGCTCGCGTTGTCCCCCGTCGGCGTGGTCCTGTAAGCTGGTGGTGATGCGTTTCCCAGTAAGATTTTCCGCCTCTTTCGCTGCCGTTGCCGCTCTGGCTCTCTGTGCCGGAACTCGGGCACAGGCCCAGAGCACCGCCGCCCAGACCGCCGGCAACGGCACTTACGTTGTCGTCGACCCGCTGGCCAATGTGCGCTATGACAACCGCTTTGACGTTTCGTTGGGAATGGCCTACGACCACATGAAGGCCGGGCCGACCATCCTGCAAGGGTCCAATCTTGGCGGACTCGACCTCACCGGCTCGTTGTGGTTCGCCAGACATTGGGCAGTCGAGGGCACTGGCCGCGGCTACGTCGGAACCAGCGGCGCAGGGGTCAATTCCGTGGGCATCCGGGGGCCGTTCGTCGCTCAGTATCTCTTTGTCGGCGGTCCCGAATGGCTGGGCCCACACAACAAGCACGGCGCGCTCATCGCCCACGCCCTGGTCGGCGGTGTCTATGGAAACTTCCAGAAGGACCTGCTCGGATACTCGCCCGCCTTGTTCGACTTCTATAACAACCAGCTGGCTCCAGCAGCCATCATCGGCGGCCACATGGACCTGAACCGGTCGTCGCGCTGGGTGTTTCGCATCACTCCCGACGCGGTGATGACCCACTACAGCACCGACTACCCGCCCAAGGTCAGCCAGTTCGACGTCAACTTTGCCATTTCCGTCGGCGTCGAGTACAAGTTCAAAAGGAAGCGGTAACGCAGTTTTCAAGCTGCGGAAGAACGAACTCATTTCAGCATTCGGGCCTGTGCCTCGACCTGGGCGCGACACGCTTTCCGGGAAAGGCACGCTGCCGCCGGGCCTAAACCTCCCGCTTGCCACTTCGTCCATGGAAGTGGATTGAAGTTCATGGGCTGTCAAGTTCATCTGTGTGTGGTATTCTCCACCGTTCGGTGACCCCTGTGGAAAAGTGCCGCCGGAAAATGTGCTGTACCGGATAGCGGCAATCCCCATGGGCCAGCTACACTCCGGGCAGGATGTGCAACGAAGGCAGGGTTAAACGGATATGAGAGACACACTTGGAGTACTGCTTGCAGGCGGGCAAGGAGAACGGCTCTTCCCGCTTACCCGCGATCGCGCCAAACCGGCCGTGCCCTTTGGCGGACACTACCGCATCATCGACATCACCCTCTCAAATTGCATCAACTCCGGCCTGCGCAAGGTCTACATCCTCACCCAGTACAAGGCGCTCTCGCTCAACCGGCACATCCGCGAAGGATGGACAGGGATTGTGGCTCAGGAACTGGGCGAGTTCTTTGAACTCCTGCCCCCCATGCAGCGCACCGGCTCCAACTGGTACATGGGCAACGCCGATGCCGTCTACCAGAACATCTATTCCATCGGCAGCGAACAGCCAAAGTACATGATCATCCTCTCCGGCGACCACATCTACAAGATGGACTACAGCCGTATGCTCGCCTATCACATCGAGAAGAATGCCGAGATCACGCTGTCCACGCTGCCCGTTCCGCCCGAAGAAACGAAGCAACTTGGCGTCGTCGAGGTCGGAGCAACGGCCGAGATCTTGGGCTTCCAGGAAAAACCCGTCTCCACCACCTTCCGCTCGCCCTTCAACCCCAACGCCGTGGATGCCTCGATGGGCATTTACATCTTTAATACCGAGACTCTGCTGAAGGCCCTGATCGCCGACGCCGAGGACTCCAATTCCAAGCACGACTTCGGCCACGACATTCTTCCCAGCATGCTGGGCAAGAAGAAGATGGTGGCCTACAGCTTCGTGGACGAGAACAAGCAGCAGGCGCTCTACTGGCGCGACGTGGGCACGCTGGACGCTTACTACGACGCCAACATGGACCTGTGCGCGGTTTCGCCGGCGTTCAACCTTTACGACAAGAACTGGCCCATCCGCACCCGCGTGCGCCAGTATCCGCCGGCCAAGTTCGTCTTCGGCGAGCCCGGCCGCACAGGCACTGCCGTCAACTCGGTCATCACCGCTGGCGTCATCATCTCCGGCGCCTCGGTGGCGAACTCCGTTCTCTCCCAAGATGTGCGCGTCAACTCCTACTCCGACGTGGACGCCAGCATCATCTTTTCCCACGTCAACATCGGCCGCCACTGCCGCATCAAAAAGGCCATCATCGATCGCGACGTCCACATCCCCGAGGGCACTGTCATCGGCTACGACCCGGTCGAGGACAAGCGCCGCTACTTTGTCACCCCCTCCGGCCTGACCATTGTCACCCGCGATGCCTCGCTCTTTGAAAACCCCGTCGATCCGGACTTCCTGCAAAGGTATTAGAACCCGCTCGACGCAAACCGGCGCAGACGCGGCACGTGGCCTTTTCCACTCGAAAGGGCCATTTGCGTTTTGCCGGCTATCCCTGCGAAAACCGTAACCTTCCGCGCCCCACGGTACTCTCATGAGTGTGTGCAGCGCGCTTCGGAACGCATCTTTCGGGCTGAAGGGAGGAGCGATCATGTCGCATGATTCGACCGAACAGTCAGACTCGCCTTCCGCCAAAGGGCTCGACCGCCTTCAGCGCCTGAGCAGGCGCGCCTTTATCGTCTCTGCTGCGGGCGCGGTGAGCGCCGCGGCCTTCTGGGGCCTGCGTCGCAGCACCATCGCCGCCGCGCGCCCGTTGGTCGCTTCCGAGGGCCCAAAGACCGTCACCATCGTCGAGTTTTCCGCCGACGGCAAACGGACCGGCACGGTAACCGTTCCTCGCCTCATCAAGACCGATGCCGAGTGGCGCCGTCAGCTCTCCGCAACTTCCTATTGGGTCACCCGCCACGCCGACACCGAGCGCCCCTTCACCGGCGACAGTTGGAATCTCCACGGCCGCGGCCTCTTCCGCTGCATCTGTTGCGACCTGGCCCTCTTCAGCTCTGAAACCAAATTCGATTCCGGAACCGGCTGGCCAAGCTTCTGGCAGCCCATTGCGGAAGAGAATGTCGTAAAAGCAGTCGACGGAAGCCTCATGGAGGTCCGCACCGCGGTCTCCTGCCGCCTCTGCGACGCCCATCTCGGCCACGTCTTCAACGACGGTCCCGCCCCCACCGGCCTGCGCTACTGCATGAACTCGGCCGCCATGCGCTTCGTCCGGGTCGATCGGGGTTAAAGGCGCTCCAGACTTATCCTCCGGCAATGGCTCCAATGATCAGCAGCGGCTCCCGGCCCGCTGCCACTGCCTCAGGCAGCGGCGCGTCCATGGATTCATGGGACCAATCCTCCTCGCACGCGAAGTACCGCAGGAACGCGCGGCGCTCAAGCGTCTGGTGATCGCGGATCGTCCCGCGCAGCACCGGATACCGCGCCTCCAACGCGTCCAGCACCGCCCGCGCCGTCACCGGTTCGGGCACTTCCAACGCAATCTCGCCGCCTGCCTGCGCCAGGGTACGCAAATGATAGGGGAGGACGACCCGGATCATGGCAGCGTCTGCACTTCCACCGAAAGCACGGCCGGCAAATCCCGCACAATCGGCGTCCAGTTGTCTCCGGCATCGGACGAGGCGTACACCTGGCCGCCGGTCGTACCGAAGTAGACGCCGCATTCCTCCAGCCGATCCACGGCCATGGCGTCGCGCAGCACGTTCACGTAGCAGTCGCTCTGCGGCAGCCCTTTGGTCAGAGCCTCCCACTCATGGCCGCCGGTGCGGCTGCGGTAGACCCTCAGCTTGCCCTCCGGCGGATAGTGCTCCGAGTCGCTCTTGATCGGCACCACATAAAGCGTCTCCGGCTCGTGCGCGTGCACGTCGATGACGAAGCCGAAGTCGGTAGGCAGGTTCCCGCTCACCTCCTGCCAGCTTTCGCCGGCGTTGTCGCTGCGCATCACGTCCCAGTGCTTCTGCATAAAGAGCACCTCGGGCCGCGCGGGGTGCATCGCGACATGGTGGACGCAGTGGCCCACCTCTGCCGTCGGATCGGGCATGAAGTTCGAAACCAGTCCCTTGTTGATCGGCTTCCAGCTCGCGCCGCCATCGTCGCTGCGGAAGGCTCCTGCCGCGGAGATGGCGATGTACATCCGCTGCGCGTTGGCAGGGTCCAGAAGGATGGTGTGCAGGCACATGCCGCCCGCGCCCGGCTGCCAGTGCGGCCCTGTGTCGTGGCGGCGCAGCCCGGAAAGCTCCTCCCAGTTCGCACCCCCATCGGTGGAACGAAACAGAGCCGCGTCCTCCACCCCGGCGTAGACCGTGTTAGGTTCGGCCAGCGAGGGCTCCAGATGCCAAACCCGCTTGAACTCCCAGGGATGCGGCGTGCCATCGTACCACTGATGCGTGCCGGGAACGCCGTCGTAGGTGAACTTGTTTCCCACCGGCGTCCAGCTCTGTCCGCCATCGTCGGAGCGCTGGATGACCTGGCCGAACCAGCCGCTGCACTGCGAGGCGTACAGCCGGTTGGGGTCCACGGAAGACCCTTTCAGGTGGTAAATCTCCCAGCCCGCAAAGAGCGGGCCGCTCACGCGCCAGTCGCGGCGCTTGCCGTCGGATGTCAGGATGAACGCACCTTTGTGCGTTCCGGCCAATACC
This sequence comes from Occallatibacter sp., assembly GCA_036404455.1. Classification (GTDB taxonomy): domain Bacteria; phylum Acidobacteriota; class Terriglobia; order Terriglobales; family Acidobacteriaceae; genus Telmatobacter. The sequence continues at coordinate 11,711 of DASWZM010000220.1, forward strand.
CGTACCGTGCTCATTCGACCTCCTTTGGAGCGGAACCGGAGCGATCAAGCTTCTGGGGAGGTCTCTTCCGGTTCCGTTCTGGCTCCACTGGTGCGCAGTTCCGGCCGCCCGCCAAGAGCGCTGTGCGATTTTTTCCTATCTCACGCATGAATTTCAAGCGCTTTCGTCAGAGTCACGCTGTTTTTTTGGCTCCGGACGCCTGCGCGCGGCCCGGAAACTTTGCCTTTGCCCTGAGCAGGACGAAAAAAGGATCCTCCCGGCGGCCTGTTCCTGCTTCCGCCATGGAACTAACCGCCCGAATCCCGCGTAATAGCAAAATATGCAATGCGTGGGTACATTAAGCTGGAGCGGGATGGGGCTGGCGTCGCCGGCCAGACCGTCGCGGCGTACCATGGAAGCGCCGGAGATTGGCGCCCCAAGGCCGCCCGCCGCAAGCCACGTCCAGAGCGGCAAGGCTATTATCCCAGTCGTCGGTCAGGCGCGCCTGGAGGTGATTCCGCTGGAGATCGACTGGTCCCAAGTCGTCCGCCGCTGCATGGATGGAGATTCCGGTGCGTGGGCCGAGCTGGTCCGCACCCACCATCGCCGTGTCTACGGGCTTTGCTACCGCTTTACCGGCAACCCGGCAGACGCCGAGGACCTCACCCAGGACGTCTTCCTCAAGGTTTACTCCAACCTGGCCAGCTTCGATACCGGCCGCGGCAGCCTCCAAGTCTGGATCACCACCATGACCCGCAACCTGCTGGTGGACAACTTCCGGCGGACCCGCAACCAGCGCGCGACATCGTCTTTGGATGACGGTTGGGAGTCGGCCGAGGACCTGAAGCCGGTGGACCGGCTCACAGCTGCCGGGCCCTCGCCGCTGGAGTCGGCAGCCAGCAAGGAACTGGCAAAAATGGTGCAGAACGCCCTCGCCCGTGTCTCCGTCGAGCTCCGCGAGGCCGTCATTCTCAGAGACCTGCAGGATCTGGATTACAAGGAAATCGCCCAGGTCCTGGGCATACCCGAAGGAACGGTCAAGTCCCGCATCAGCAGAGGACGCGCGGAACTGGCGAGGCTGTTGGAACGTAATAAACGGGAGGTGATGTAATCATGGCAGGGTACACACACATTCCGAGCTCTCCGGCCTGCGGCCAGTGGGAGACACTTCTGGCCGATGCGCTGGACGGGCTGCTCAAGCCCGAAGACGAGGCTACCTTTGCTGCGCACATGGCTGCCTGCCCGGCCTGCACCGCTATGTTTGAGGAGGCGCGCCGGGGCCGCGAGTGGCTCGAATTCCTCTCCCCCGAACCGGAAGTTCCCGCCGGGTTGCTGGATAAGATCCTGGCGCAGACCGGTCCCGGACAGGTTGCGGGCTACGGCCTCGTCGCTGGCGGCGGCAATGTCCTTCCCATGACTCCGGCCTGGCAGCGTCCAGGCTTTGTCGGCCAGGTTCGCCGCTTTGCCCAGCCCCGCCTGCTCATGACGGCCGCCATGGCCTTCTTTTCCATCGCTCTCACACTCAACCTCACCGACGTCCGTTTGAGCGGCCTGCGCCTCAGCGATCTGCGCCCTGCCGCTCTACGCTCGTTCATGGAGCGCCGCCTGACCATGGCCTCCACTCCGATCGTCCGCTACTACGATCACCTCCGCTTTGTCTACGAGGTTGAATCGAGAATGCGGGAGCTGCGCCGCACCACCGAGGGCGAAGACATCAACCAGCAGAAGCCGAAAGACACCACGCCGGGTGAGTCCAGACAGAATCCCACCGGCAAGGATGGGGGCTCCCGAATGGACCCTCCACAGCAGTCGGTCAGCCCGGCCAACAACGATTCAAATGACTATTTGGAAACTTCCCTTGCGTTTCAGCAACGGCCCGCGCATTCCGGCGGCTCCGCATCGGAAATACGGGAAAGGAGCACAAAATGGACTGCGTAAATCACACTGGTGTAAACGCAACCGCCTATTGCCAGAGCTGCGGCAAGGCGATCTGCGCCGGCTGCGTGCGCAACGCGGCTGGAGGACAGATTCTCTGCGAGCCCTGCTTCGTCGCCTGGCAGACCTTCCAACAGCCCTTTGTCGCATCGCCTCCGGGTTCGCCCAACCCTTCCGCAGCCGCGGTGCTGGGTCTTATTCCCGGCGTGGGCGCCATGTACAACGGCCAGTTCTTCAAGGGCCTGATCCATGTGGTTATCTTCGCGGTGCTGATCAGCATCACCGAGTACCACGGCATCTTCGGCATCTTCATCGGCGCCTGGATTCTCTATCAGTCCTTTGAGGCCTTCCACACCGCCAGAGCGCTCCGCGACGGCCAACCGCTTCCCGATCCGCTGGGGCTGAACGAGGTGGGCAACTGGTTGAACCTCGGCACTCGGCCGCGTTATCCTGCGCAACCCGGCGCCCAACCCGGTCCTGGATCCGCTCAACCCAATCCAATCCCCGGCCCCGCAGCCGGGCAGGGACCCGCTCCCGGAGGCTATCAGCCTCCCAATAGCGGAGCCCCGTACCAGGGCCCCTACCAGGCCCCGTACACGCCGTTCGCTCCCGGCTTCGTCGATCCGGCCGCTCAGCCGATTCCGCCCGAATCATCCGAATATTGGCGCCCTCTGTTTTGGCACCGCAAGGAGCCCATCGGCGCCATTGTCCTCATCGCCCTGGGTCTGTTGTTCCTGCTCGGCCAGTTGGATATCTTCCACGGCCGTCTGGTTGAATTTGCCTGGCCGCTGTTGCTCATCGGCATCGGTGTCTGGCTGGTCGTTCGCCGTCTCGGAGAATCGCAAGGAGGTCCCAAATGAACCGTTATATTCTGATTCGCCGCCTGCGCGGCCCCGCATTTCTTCTGCTGATCGGCGTGCTTGCGCTGCTTCATCAGTCGGGCGTCATCGACCACTTCTGGCATCTGTTCTGGCCCCTGGCGCTGATCCTGGCCGGCGTCATTCTGCTCGCCGAGCGCGCGGCCCTGGCCGCGGAGAGCGGGGATGCGCCTTATCCCGGCTCACCCTATCCTGGCGCTCCCTGGTCGAGCGCGCCTGACCCCGCCGCTGCGCCCGCTCCGCAGTCCCCGGATCCATCCACTTCGGCCATCGTTCCCGCTCATTCCCATGACTTCGGCGACGATTCCAACGGAGGCCAATCATGAGCAGCGTACCTCCTAACACACCTCCCGGTGGCGGCGCGCCGCCCCCCTATCCGCCTTACGATCCCAGAACCCAATGGCGCGTCTACCGCGAACAGCAGAAAGCCGCCTGGCGCGCCCAGCGCGATGCCATGAGGGCCCAGCGTTACGCCTGGAAGGCCGGTTACTACGGCGGCGTTTACACCCCGCGCGTGCCCTCCGTGGTCGGCCCCATTATCCTCATCGGCGTCGGCATCGTCGCCTTCCTGGTGGTCACCGGCCACATCGCCGCCTTCCAATTCTGGACCTGGTACGCCCACTGGTGGCCCCTGTTGCTCATCGGCGCCGGCCTGGCCCTGCTCGGCGAGTGGGCCCTGGACGTTCGCCGCAAGGTTCCCGTCCGCCGCGGCGGCAGCTTTGTCGGCATCCTCATCCTGCTGGCCATCATCGGCTTTGGCGCCGCCGGATGGAACAACTGGTGGGGCCCTTTCCGCGCCCAGTTCGGTGATCACGGCGACGACTTCTTCAACGCCTTCGGCCTGCCCGAGCGCGACAACGACCAGCAGCTCCTCAACGCGCAGATCCCGGCCAACGCCGCCGTCGAAGTTCAGAATCCCCGCGGCGACGTCAGCATTACTGCGGGCGACGGGCCCAACATTCAGGTCACGGCCCACGAAGTGGCCTTCGCCAGCTCCGACGCGGATGCTAAGAAGATCTTCGACGCCGAGGCCGCTCACCTCACCGTCAGCGGCAGCGCCGTGCTGGTCAAGTCGCAAAGCAACTCCAGCGGGCGCCTCAATCTCACCGTCACCGTCCCCAAATCCGCACGGGTAACCGTCGACGCCGGCAGGGGAGACGTCACCGTAGCAGGCCTGGGCGCCGGCATCAACCTCAGCGCCGCGCACGGCGACGTCCATCTCAGCTCCATTGCCGGCTCCGTCCAGGTCCACTTCCCCAACGGCCGCCACGACTTCTCCGCCCACCAGGTGGATGGCGATCTCACCATCGACGGCGACATCAACGACCTCACCCTCTCTGAGATCAAGGGCAAAATCACCCAGAGCGGCGACATACTCGGCGACGTGCATATCGAGAACACTTCTGGACCTGTCCACCTGCACACTTCGGTCACCGACCTCCAGGTAGCCGAGCTCCCCGGCGACCTGACCCTCAACTCCGATGACCTCCGCGTCACCGAGGCCAAGGGACAGGTGCGCGTCACAACCCACGCCAAGGACGTCGACCTCAGCCAGATCTACGGCGACACTTACATCGAAGACCGCGACGGCCGCATCGCCGTCGAACCTGCCGGGAACTTCGGTGTCGAAGCCAAAAACAGCAAGGGCGATGTCGAGCTGACCCTGCCGCCCAGCGCCTCGGCCACCGTCAACGCCCGCACCCACAATGGCGACATTGTCTCCGACTTTCCCATGCCCTCCATGGAAGGCGAGAACAAGTCGGCTACATTTCAGATTGGCTCCGGCGGATCCAGAATCGTCCTCAGCACCGACAACGGCGACCTGCGCATCAAGAAAGGCTCAGCCTTCCCCGCCACGCCGCCACCGCCAGCCGCGACCGCAGCAACCCCCGCAACCCCCGCGGCCAAGGCTCCCGCACGCAACGCGCCCCACCTGAAGGCGCCCAAAGCTGCGCCCTCGCAACCGGTCACGCAGTAAGACCGCCATCCAATTGAAAGAACACGAATAGGCGCGGGAGGTCTCACCTCCCGCGCCTATTCCGTTCTCAGCAGTTTTCCCGTCTTCCCCCCCACTAAGCCGGGTGCCCCACCCTCGCCGCGTTCTTGTTTTTGCGGCTAGGGTGGGAGCCCACAGACCCGCAAGCGGTCACTGTCATCTGTCATCTGACATCTGACATCTGTCATCTGACATCTGACATCTGTCACCTGACATCTGTCACCTGTCATCTACTCCGTCCTCAGCGCCTGCATCGGGTCCAGCCGCGACGCCCTCCACGCGGGAACCAGGCAAGCCAGTGCCGCCACCAGCAGCAGCATCGCGCTCACCGCGGCAAACACCCCAGGGTCGAGCGGCTGCGTCCCAAACAGCATCGACCGGATCAGCCGCGCCGCGCCCACACTGCTCACCAGCCCAAGGGCCAGTCCAAACAGCGCCGGCCGCAGCCCATCCAGCAGCACCTTCAGCAGCACCTGCTCCCGCTGCGCGCCCAGCGCAATGCGGATGCCAATTTCGGCGCTGCGCTGCGTCACCAGGTAGGAGAGCACTCCGTAGAGGCCTACGGACGCCAGCAGCAGCGACAGCACTGCGAAGGCCAGCACCAGCGAGGCGCTGAAACTCTGGTTCCCAAGCGACTGCCCGATGATCTGCTGCATGGTGAGGACATCGGAGACGGGCAGCTCGGGGTCCAGGACCGCGATTTGCCGTTGGATCGACACTGAGAAAGCCAGCGGATCGGAGGCGGTGCGCACCGCCAGCGAGTCGTCGAAATCGATCGCGCCTGTCAGAACCGGAAAATACGCCGTGGCAAAGGGTGGTTCATTGACCTTGTAGAGAGTGTCGCCCACTACGCCAATGACCTCGTAGTTAGTGGTTCCGAAGACCGGAAGATTCAGATGCTTTCCGAGCGGGTTTTCGCCGGGGAAGTACTTCTTCGCAAGCTCTCGGCTGATGATGACCCGGTTGGCCTGGTCGCCGCGGTCCTGGCTCAAGAAGAAGCGGCCGCTCAGCAAGGGAATTTGCAGCGCGGTGAAATAGCCTGGATCGGCGCGGCGCGCCTCGGCATCGGGGAGTTCCTCACCCGGCCGCACGGGCGGATGCTCGACAACACGAAACGTATCGTCTTCCGCCGGCCCGGCGCCGGGGGGTGTTCTGCCCAGGCCCGCTGCAAGCACGCCGGGAAGGGCGCGAACCCGATCGAGCAGCGCTTCATTGAAGGCGTTCACCTTTTCCGGCTTGTCGTACTTCTTGACATTTAGGCCATAGCTCATGGTGAGCACGTTTTCGGTCGTGCATCCGAGCCCCACGGTCCGGAGGCGCATGAAGTTCTTGAGCAGCAGTCCAGCGGCAATGAGCAACACCACGGTGACCGCAATCTCAACCGTGAGCAATGTCTTGCGAAGCGTTGTGCGGGACACGCTTCCACTCGCCGTACGGGAGGAAGCCTGCAAAGCGGCAAAGACCCGCTTGCCCGTGGAGGAGACAGCCGGTAGCAGCCCGGCCAGCAGCGCCGCTGCGAACACCAGCGCGGCAGAGAAGAACAACACTGCGCCGTCTATGTGTACGCCCTCGGCGCTGGGAAGGTCTTTCCAAGCGCTGGAGAGCCAGCCGGTAGCCGCCAGTGAGAGCAATACGCCGGCGGCTCCGCCCGCGGCGCAGATCAGCAGGCTTTCCGTGAGCTGCTCGCGGATGAGCGTGATGCGCCGCGCACCCAGCGCGCCGCGGATGGCCACTTCCTTTTGCCGTGCGGCGCCGCGTGCCAACAGCAGGTTGGCGACATTGAGACAGCCGATGAGCAGCATGCAGGCCACGGCACACAGGAGCAGGACGAGCGGCTTCTTCACGTCGCGCGCCAGGTCGTCGTTGATAGTGCGGGGCGCCACGTCTTCGGCGACGGGAGCGGTCGGGTATTGGAGGTGCAGCTGGTATTGCACGGCTTCCACCTGGCTGATGGCGTCGGCCAGGCTCACTCCCGGCCTCATGCGCGCCACAACGCGGGCATAGTGACGGTCGTGATAATGAAGCGCCTCCGGGCCCATCGGCGATCCGGCCCCGTATACCGATGCAAAGGGAACCCACAACTGCACTTTGGCATCAGGATAGACAAACGACGCAGGCAAGACGCCCACCACCGTATACGGCTTTCCTTCAAGATGAATCTCGCTGCCGACAATGGAGCGGTCTCCGCCAAAGCGGCGCTCGAAAAGGCTCCAGGTGAGCATCACAGCGGTGCCGCCGGACTGGTCCTCGGCCTCGGTAAACGAGCGGCCCAGTACCGGCTGCACGCCGAGGAGCGGGAACAGGTTCCAGGTGCCCGTCGCCGCGCTCACGGCCTCCGGCAGTTCGCCGCTCTGGCCGCTCAGGTTGAATCCCCACCAAGACCAGGCACCCATATCTTCAAAGCCGCTGGTCTTGGTGCGCCAGTCGAAATAATCGCCGGGGGCCACGCCGTTGTAGTTGAATCCCTCTTTGTTGAAGGTGGCCGCGCGGAAGTGCTCGTAGATCATCGTCAGGTGGTCAGGGTCGTGAAAAGGGAGCGGGCGCAGCAGCACTGAGCGGACGATGGTAAACAGCGATGTAGCCGCGCCAATGCAAAGCGCCATGACGGCGATGGCGGTCAGCGAGAATCCGCGTGAACGGCTAAGCGTCCGCACACCGTAGCGCACATCGCGCACCACCAGTTCCAGCCAATTCCAGTTCCACGCAGACCGCGCCTGCTCTCGCACCAGCGCCGGATTCCCGAACGCCCGCAGAGCCGCGCACCGCGCTTCTTCCGCGCTCATCCCGCCAGCGATGTTCTCGGCAATCTGTTGCTCGATGTGGAAGCGCAGTTCTTCATCCAGCCGCGCTCCCGCCCTCCCACGCCCGAAGAGCATCTCGATCCGCATCCGCAACTGCACAAGCCAGCGCATCGCAAACCTCCTCAACTTTTATCCGAGAAGCTTGGGTGCCCCACCCTCGCCGCGTCTTTGTTTTTGCGGCTAGGGTGGGAATCCAGGAACCCCAACCAACCCACTAAAGACTGACAACCGCACCTTGACAACCTTCTCTTCACGCTTCCGCAACAATCAAATCGATCGCTGCCGAAAGCCGGTTCCAGTTGGCCGTCTCGGCTTCAAGCTGCTTGCGCCCCGCCGCGGTCAGAGCATAGAACTTCGCCTGCCGCCCCGTCTCGCTCTCCGCCCACTTGGCCTTGATCCATCCCTGCTGCTCCAGCCGGTGCAGCGCCGGGTAAAGCGAACCCTGCTGCACCTGCAGCACCTCGCCCGAAACCTGTTGAATGCGCTTGCCGATCGCCCACCCGTGCATCGGCTCCAGCTGAATGGTCTTCAGGATCAAAAGGTCGAGCGTGCCTTGTACAAGATCGTTTGGTTTTCCCATACCTAGATTATCTACAACAAAGTTGTGTAGACCGTCAAGGTATCCAGTCATAAATATTCTTATAGGCCCGTCCTTCGCTCAGGTCTCACCAGACAAAGGGAATCAGATGGGATCGCGTCTGCAGGCAATATTCGGCGTAACCCGCCAGCTCGGCACGCAGCGCCTTTTCCTCGTTCAGCAATCGGATCGCGCAGAACGGAACCAGCAGCGCATCTGTAATCTGCAATCTGTAATCAGTAATCTGTAATCTGTAATCTCGTCCGCTCTTCGCTATTCCGCCCTGCCCCGCTTTCGTTGTATGCTCCTTTCGCAGGAGAATCTTCCCTATGACGCACGAACCCACCCGTGTCATTACCGTCGAGCGCGAGTACGGCTCGCGCGGCGGAGAGTTTGCCCACGAACTGGCCGGCCGCCTCGGCTGGCGCCTGCTGGACTCGGAACTGCCCTGTGCCGCGGCGCGCGCAGCCGGCGTCCCTCCTGAGCTCGCAGCCAAATACGACGAGCGCCTCGATCCCTGGTATTACCGCTATGGCAAGGTCTTCTGGCACGACTCGGTCTATTCCATGCCCGGCCTCTCCGACGACCAGGTCTTCGACTCCGAGCGCATGTTGTCGCTCATCCGCCAGGAAATCCTGGATGCCGCCAAAGAGGGCAACTGCGTGCTCGTAGGCCGGGGCGCAGCCTGTGCCCTGGCTGGCCAGCCCGGCTGCTTTCACGTTTTTGTCTACGCCACCGCCGCCGCCAAGCGCGATTGGTTCATCCGCACCTTCCCCAAGCAAGCCCAGAACGCCGACCAGCTCCTGGCCGCCTTTGACAAGCGCCGCGCCGCCGTCATCCGCAAGTTTTATCAGCAGGAGTGGTGTGCCCGCGGCCTTTACCACCTGCTCCTCAACTCCGCCATCGGCACCCAAGCCATGATCGCCGCTGTCCAAGGCGCAGCCGGCCTCAACGTCACCACCGCGTCCGAGCCCGTCCATAGCTGACTTGCCACGACGGACACCTACATTTCACTAGACCGCAACCCTCTGGATCCTCGCCCCAATCCGCGTAAACACCTCCCACGGAATCGTCTCCGCGGCCTCCGCGTGGTCGAACGCGGTTATAGCTTCGTCCCCTTGCCTTCCCAGGATCACCACCTCATCCCCGGCCTCCACATTGTCAATCTCCGTCACGTCAAGCACCGCCTGGTCCATGCTGATGCGGCCCACCAGCGGCGCTCGCTCGCCCCGCACCAGCAAGCTGAACCGGTTCCCGAGCCGCCGGTCGAGCCCGTCCGCGTAGCCCACCGCCAACAACGCAAGCCGCATCGGTTCCGTGGCCACAAAGGTGCCGTTATAGCCCACCACCGCCCCGCTGGGAACCGTCCGCACCCCCACCACCCTGGTCTTCCAGCTCAGCACCGGCTGCAGCCGGGCGCGCGCCGCCGCCACACCCTCCGGCTCCTTGTCCAGCTCAAAGCGCGGCTCAAACTGCGGCGCCACGCCATAGAGCGCCAATCCCGGCCGCAGCATCGTCTTCAAGCCCCATCGCTGCGCCAAGGCCTCAATCCTGCCCGCCTCACCCGCCAGCAGAGCGGCGGAGTTCCCCACGTTCAGCCACTCCGGATGCAATCCCGCAGCCTCGACCCGCCTCAGCGCCTCGTCCAATCGGGCAAGCTGCTCCTCCGTAATTCGGCCTTCCGACTCGTCCGCGGCAAACAGATGGGTCATCACTCCCTCGAGCCTCAGCGGCGACCTTGCACCAATCCGCGCCAGAACTGCATCGAGCCCATCCGCGCCCACACCCTGCCGGCTCATCCCCGTATCGATCTCCAGATGAACCGGCAACGATCCCGGCCCGTCTCCCGCCGCTCCCGCAGCCCCTTCCAGTTCGTCCAGGTGCCACGGCTCCCAAACCACGGCCGTCAGCCCGTGCTCCACCACCGCCGGGTATTGACCGGGAAAGACCCCGCTCATCACCAGCACCCGGGCTTCGGGGCACATAGCGCGCGCCTCCACACCCTCTTCCACGCTGGTCACGCCCAGCCACCGGGCCCCCGCCCGCACCGCCGCCGGCGCACACAGCTCAAGCGAATGCCCATAAGCATCCGCCTTCACCACCGCCAGCAGCTCCGCCTCGCCAGCCGCCAGGCTTGTCAAAAATCGATAGTTGTCTTCCAGAGAGCGGACCGAAATCTCAACCCAGCAGGGGCGCATTGGCATCAGGCTATCCAAACCTCAGTTTACCGCGAGCTTGCGCGGCCCCCTCACCGCAGCAGCGCAAACGCCACCACCGTCTCGCCCTTCGCCCCGATTTCCTCCAGCAGCCCAGCCTCCAGCTCATGCGGAACCGTCATCTCGCACGCCTTCACCTCAGCCTCGCTCGCTCCCACAAAGCACAACTCGCAATGTCCAAGCGCATCGCCCTCGCCCATCAGCACCGGAGGCCCAAACACGCGGCACGTCATCGGCCTCCACGCGTACACATCGCACCGTCCGGTCGCCGCATCCAGCGCCGGACAAGCCGCCTCATTGGCAAACTCCTCAAACCGCTCCCGATTCGCATCCGAGTCGCCCAGAACCCCCGTCTCCGCATCACCGGGAAAATCAGCCCCATGCTCGTCAATCCACGCCCGTGCCCGCCGCTCAATCTCCGCCGCCATCTCCGGCTCCTCGCCCCGCAGCGCCTCCATCCCCGAGTGCAATCGCAGCGCAT
>DASWZM010000221.1:0-2710 GCA_036404455.1 Occallatibacter sp.
GACTTGAAGAAGCTGCTCGCCTCCTCCAACATCTGCTCCAAGCGCTGGGTCCACGAGCAGTACGACACCATGGTCCAGACCAACACGGTGATCGGCCCCGGCGGAGAAGCCGGCGTCATGCGCATCAAAGGCACCGGCACGCCCGGTCACGAGCGCGGCCTGGCCATGGCTCTCGACGGCAACGGCCGCTGGGCCTGGCTCGATCCCAAACTCGGCGCCATGCACGCCGTAGCCGAAGCCGCCCGCAAGGTCGCCTCCACCGGCGCAACCCCCGTAGCCGCCACCAACTGCCTCAACTTCGGCAGTCCCGAGAAGCCCGAAATCATGGCTCAGCTCTCCGCCGCCATCGACGGCATCGCCGAAGCCTGCACTGCCCTCTCCAGCCCCATCACCGGCGGCAACGTGTCTCTCTACAATGAAACCCGCGGCGAAGGCATCTACCCCACCCCCGTCCTCGGCATCGTCGGCATTCTCGACGACGTCGCCAAAGCCGTCCCGGCCCACTTCCAGAACCAGGGCGACGCCATCCTCCTCCTCTGGCCCATTCCCGCCGGCGAAGAGCCCGATCCCAAACTTGTTGTTCCGCTCGATCCTCCGCCCATCAGCCAATACGTCCTCCCCATTTATCAGCCCGAGCCCGCCGTTCCCGAGAAGCCGGAGGCCACTGAGGCTGCGGCTGCTGCGGGACTGGCCTCTTTCGGATCGTCGGAATACGCCAAGGTGGTTCTCGGCGGCATCTGGGGCCGGCCGCCTTCGCTCGATCTCGACGCCGAAGCCGACCTGCACAAGCTCCTGATTTCCCTGGCCGGCGACAAGCTGCTTTACTCCGCCCGCGACATCTCCGACGGCGGCATCGCCGTGGCCCTGGCCCAAGCCGCATTCCCGCTCGCCATCGGCGCCACCGTCGAGCAGGACCAGTCGCTCATGGCCCATCCTCTCTTCGGCCTTTTCGCCGAGCCGGCCTCCACCATGCTGGTCACCGCCCACCCTGACAACGTCTCAGAAATTGAGGCCTTGGCCGGCGAAAACCGCTTCTTGGCCGCCCGCATCGGCTCCACCGGCGGCCACCGCCTCGAAATCTCCGTGGATCGCGAACCTTTCATCTCCGCCCCCCTGGCCGCCCTCCGCAAGCCCTGGGCCGAATCCCTCCAAGCTACCCTCCACGGCGAGGTAACGGCATGACCCGCCGCCTCTACCAAGGAGTCGAAGGTGTCGCCGATCGCTCCGAATCCCTTCGCCATTCCCAAACAGCTTGTCATCCTGAGCACTCAAAAATGAGCTGTCATCCTGAGCGGAGTTTGGCAGTTTCATCGCCAAACGCAGTCGAAGGACCTGCGTCTCGGGCGTTCTCCCTGAAAGGCACGGGCTTTAGCCCGTACATTCAGCCTACCCAGAGACCCGGGGCTTTAAAGGCTGCGGAAAAACTCGTACCAGCGGGGATTCGCGAGGGCTTTGTATCAGGGCACGACTTCAGTCGTGCCGCAAGTACCACAGAATCAACGTGGGCTTTAGCCCCTGAGGGAACTTCAGATTCCGTCGAAGACCCCAAACTCCGCGAAGAATGCGGCGTAGTCGCCATCCACGGCCATCCCGACGCCGCCCGCCAGGCCTTTCTCGGCCTTTACGCCCTCCAGCATCGCGGCCAGGAATCGGCCGGTATCGCCACCGCCGACGGCCAGCGTCTCGCCAACATCAAAGGCATGGGCCTGGTCTCCGAGATCTTCACCGACGACGTCCTCGCCAAGCTCCCCGGCTCCATGGCCATCGGCCACACCCGTTACTCCACCACCGGCGACTCGGCCCTGCTCAACGCCCAGCCCATCCGCGTCGACTCCACCAAGGGCCTCATCGCCATCGCCCACAACGGCAACCTCGTCAACCTCGGCAACGTCCGCGCCCGCCTCGAGCGCGATGGCGCCTACTTCCAGACCACCTCCGACTCCGAGATCATCGTCCAGCTCATCGCCCACTCCCGCGCCGGCTCTCTGGTAGACGCCATCGCCGGCTCGCTCGCCCAGGTCGAAGGCGCTTTCTCCATCGTCATGATGACCCGCGATCGCATCTTCGCCGCCCGCGATCCACGCGGCTTCCGCCCGCTCTCCATGGGCCGCATGCGCAACTCCATTGGCCCCGACACCATCGTCTTTGCCTCTGAAACCTGCGCCTTTGACCTTCTCCGCGCCGAGTTCGAGCGCGACGTCCTTCCCGGCGAACTGGTCATGGTCACTGAAGACGGTGTCACCAGCCGTCAATACGCCACCGGCTTCCCGCAATCAAGCTGCATCTTCGAGCACGTCTACTTCGCCCGCCCCGACAGCCGCATCTTCGGCCGCTGGGTCCAGGAGAGCCGCGACCAGATGGGCCGCCAGTTGGCCCGCGAATCCGGCGTCCCCGCCGACCTTGTCGTCCCGGTCCCCGACTCTGGCGTGACGGCAGCGCTGGGCTACGCCGAACAAGCCGGCCTTCCCTTCCGCTTCGGCCTCATCCGCAACCACTACGTCGGCCGCACCTTCATTGAGCCCGAGCAGCGTGTCCGCGACTTCGGCGTCCGCCTCAAGCTCAACCCCGTCCACAACCTTCTTGAAGGCAAGCGCGTCGTCCTCATCGACGACTCCATCATTCGCGGAACAACCAGCCGCAAAATCGTCCGCATGGTCCGCGGCGCGGGAGCAAAGGAAGTCCATCTCCGTATCAGTTGCCCGCCCACCAT
>DASWZM010000222.1:0-16273 GCA_036404455.1 Occallatibacter sp.
ATTGTTGGCGATGGTGTCCAGGTTCAGCTGTTGCGCGCTCATGCCGCTGGCGGCGGTATACAGGGCTCGAATCATAAGGGCTCCTTTTCAGTTCTCGGTTGCCGGTGGGCAGTTATCGGAACGTCCGAAGTGCTGAAGACAAACCCCCGCCTCCCGATCACCGGCCACCCGTTGCCGATCGCTGCCTGCCGATCTTCGGCCCCTGACAATTGAAGCTCATATTCTCGGCAAATCCTCGCTGGCAATCTTGTTGAATTCGGTGTGGAAGACGGTGAGCGCCTTCTGCATCATCTCCGCCTGACGCTGCATCACGATCAGGTTCAGCGACCCCTGGATGACGTCCTGGTTGGCGGACTCGATGGCGCCCTGGCGGACCGTTGCCTGTTTTGAAAGCACCGGCGCAACCCCCTCGGGCGAGACATAGCGGTTAGCTCCTTCGGGCGTCAGCTGGGCGCCAGCGGGAAAGGTAAAGACCCCCACGGTGGCCACCACGCCGCCGGCCATCGAGAGCACACCGTCGGCGCCTACCGTTATCTCGCCCGGCGGAACGGCAATCGGCTGGCCTGTGGCTGCCAATACCGGTTCGCCCGCCGCCGTCACCAGTTGCCCGTTCTGGGCGCGGTGGAAGCCGCCGTCTCGGGTATAGCGGGCGCCGTTCGGCGTCTGAACCTGAAAGAATCCCTCGCCCTCAATGGCCAGATCGAGCGGATTGCCGGTCTGCTCCAGCGCGCCCTGGCCCAGGTTGAGCCGGTCGCCGCCCAGCAGGCCAAAGTTGTTCACCGTCCGCCCCAGCTGCGAGTCCGCACCGTCCGGTCCCATCAGCACCGAGCGGAAGTACTCCTGCTCGGCCCGGTAGCCGGGGGTCTGCGCATTGGCCAGATTGGTGGCCGCGATATCCAGGGCCTGGGTTCGCGCCACCAGCCCGGTCAATGCCGCGTAGTATCCACTGTCCATCGGAGGATCCTCCTGGGCCACTGCGGAAGCGTGCAGATAGAGGACCGGAGGAGGGGGGGAAGAGATTGGAGGAGCTTCAGAATCGGGAGCAGCGATGGCCGAGGGCAATCGGGTTGTTCAATCACTCGATGGCCTACCCTTTGGTGTACGTTTGGCCATTGAGTCTTCCGTTTTGTAAACTCGTGGCCGATTGGAGGCGCACCTTGCGCATTGACCTTTACACGAGAGTCGTCCTCACGGTCATCGCCGTATTCTTGGCGGTGATTGCGCTGAAGCTGATCGTTCTGCCCCAGCCTGTGGCCGACGAAGGAAGCTTCAGCGGAGTCCAGGCCAACTTCGACGGAAATGGCGGCATTGAATTCTCTGATACTCGCACTGGTGACATTTGGGCATATACGGACAGTGGCGCGGTCAACCCGCTCCCGTTCAACGCGCACAAGAAACTCGTCCAGCTAGGCAAGCCGCTCGAATTTCCCGAAAAGCAGGAGAAAGGTCCAGTAATCTTCGCTTGCTCTCACCGGCCCGCGACAGCTATCCGTTTGTTCTCGCTCCGCCCCCTCCAACAGCGGATTCATCCGGGTCGCGGGGAAACGCTACTGAATCCCGTCGCAGACGATGGTTACCGCAAAGCTGGCATCCTCGAAGCGGTAGGCGTGGTGCAGTTGGAACTCGGGGGCCTGGACGTGCAGGCGGTAATCCCGGCCGGTGATGACGGCCGGAACCGATAGCCCGCAGTTGGCGGCCAGATCCGGGACCTTTCCCTTCCACGCTCCGGCCAGCATGTTGCAGATCTCGCCAATGGCATCCTTCACGGTGTCGTCGATCTCTTCAAACTCCATGCCCGTCATGTGCGCGGCAATCTTCCTCGCCGAGGTAATGCCGGAACGAAAGACACAGGCTCCGCTCAACAGCCCGCCAAAGCCCACGACCGCGGTCACCGACTCCGGCTCACAGAGAGCCGGTCCGGCGTCGCGCCGGCAGTTGACCCCCAGCATCAGTTGAAAGACCTCTTCCACACTCGCATCCAGGTTCCGCGGATCGGAGACCAGTTGCACGGATTCACGCAGCGAGACCGCCATCGTACGCTCCAGTTCGTTTGCGCCGCCCCCTCGCGCTGTCGCGATCGCGGCCTTGCGCACACCATTCAGCAACACGTTGATCCCTTCCGGCTACGCCGCATTCAATAACGGCAGTACCCGCTCCTTTACCTGCTCTGCCGTGAAAGGCTTGCGGATGTACCCTTGGGCCCCGGCCAGGATGGCCTGCTTCACATGCTCCTCGCTGGACTCGGTGGTGATCATCACCACCGGAACGCCAGGGGCCAGGTTCTGCGACCGGATCTGGCGCAGAAACTCCAGCCCGTCCATCGAGGGCATGTTGATATCGGAAAGAATCAGGTCCACCTGCTTGGCCCGCAGCAGCTCCACCCCCTCTGTGCCGCTTCCGGCCTCGTACACCACCAGCGGGTTAAGGCCTGCCTGGCGGAGTGAACGCTCCACAATCTTGCGCATTACGGAGGAATCGTCGACGATCAGGGTTCGAATTTCACTCATGCCAAGCTCCTCTCCCGTGTCTATCGGCTGGCCATCGAAATGCTTGAGCCGGATTTCGCTTCCTGTACGCTGCGGCAAAACCAGGGATGCTATGTCCCCTTTAGGTTCGTTGAGGGTCGCCGCTCGCTCCACCCCACGGACTAAGACCTGTCCGTGGCGACCCCGGCTTTGTTGGTCGCGCCGGCCTCCACCCCAGCGGCGAAGACCCGTCGCCTGGGGCCCCGGACTTGAGTGCGGCGGCTCCGGGATACGGCTTTCCTGGTTTTGCTTTAGCAACCGCCGATCGAAGCGATCAGATCCTGAACCGAAGCGGCCTCCGGCAGCGGTTCGCTTTGCGGGCGCAACCACATCCTGAGCCACAGGCAGCCGTGCACCCTGACCAGTTGCGCCGCGACCGGCCGCGCCCTCTCGATGGCCTTCGAAAGTGCCAGCACCGCAGTCTGCTCCGAGGCCGCCTCGATCAGCTCCACGGATGGAAACCGCGCGCTCAACATGCGCGTATGCGCCGGCCGGAACAGCGATCCCTCGACCAGGCCGCTCTCCACGCGCAACCCCGTCATGCGCTCGATGGCCAGGGCCAGCACCGGGTCCAGGCGGTCTTCAAATCCCAGGTAAAGAAGCGTGCCCGCAGCCACCCGCATGGGCAACGCCCCAAAGGCATCGACGAACAGCCGGGGCAGAAGAATGGTGAGCGCCGCGGCGTCGTGGAACTCCATCGCCAGCACCGGACAGCTCCACTGCAGGCCCAGCGCCCTGGTGACCAACCGCTCGCTCACCCCCTGCTGGCGCGCCAGCCAGTGGCCCAGCCGGCCGGCTCCGGCCGCCTTCTGCGCCTCCAGCGCCTGGCGCAACTGGCTGGAGGTGATCCAGCCCTGCTCGAGCATCACCAGGCCGAGCGGAATCCGATGACGGTGGCTCTCCGGCGCTCTGCCCCGGCCGTCCAGCTCGCGGCGCACCGCCGCGGCGACCCGCGCCCGCGTGCAGGCGGCCGAACAGCTCCAGCCGCCTTCAAAGACCGGCGCCGAGCGGCTGCGCCAGAGATGCAGCCAGCCCGAACCGCAGCCGGGATTGGCGCAGGTTTCCATCAGGCCCAGCCGCGCCCCCGGCAGCCCGCGCCGCTCACTGTATGGCGAGGCCCCGCGAAACGCGGCATCGGCCGGCGAGCGACGATCGAAGAGCGGCTCGCCAGCCACCGCCGGCCGCTCACCGGCCGGCTTCCTGGTCAGAACAGGCATCGTATGCTCTCCAGCCGCTTTCTGGGCGCGGCCACCTCGGTCACCCGCAAGCCAAAGTTGCCGTTCACCAGCACCACCTCGCCCCGCGCCACGATCTTGTCGCCCACAATCAGGTCCACAGGGTCGGCAACATGGCGGTCCAACTGCACCACGTCCCCCGGTCCCAGGTCGAGGATCTCGCCCAGCGGCATCTCCCGGCAGCCGAAACGCAACGAGGCCTCGAGCTCGACATCGAGCAGCAACTCGATGCCGGGGCTCACGGCTGCCGGCGGCGCCGCTGCGGCCGGTCCGGCCGGCTCCGGTTTTGCCGCCGGCTGGGGGGAGCGCACCTCGTCGCGAACCAGGATGGTCCATGCGCGATCGCCCGATTTCAGCTGAAAGGCGCTCGAGACCTTGCTTTCCTGAGAGATTTCTTCGAACCTCTCCACCCGGCACTTGTTTCCAGTCCTGGCCAGCAGATCGCCCACAGCGGAATCGGCCACCTCGCGCAGCAGCTCACCCCATCCAGCCCTCTGGTCCATCCCTTCTCCCAGCAGCGGCGACTCCAGAATCGCGCCGTCGAGCACCACGGCGAAGCGCCCCTGCTGGTCGCCGGAGAGGGTGGCGGCAAAGCCGAAGGCGCCAGCCGCCAGCGGCTTGGGCAACCCTTCGACCAGCTCCGGTTCTCCGGCCAGAGCCTGCGAGAACAGGGCCGTAGCCGCGCCGATCCAACATTCCAGATAGGTCTTCATCCCTCAGCCTCGCTGATGCGGCGCTCGATGCGCGCCCCGCGATGCAGTCCCTGGCGGATGGCCTGGGCCTGGCAAAGGGTCTGGCCGCCAACCTGCCAGACGGGCAGCGCATTGGCAGGCAGATCCAGGCGCAGGATCATGCCCGGCTCCAGGTTCTCGATTGAGCTCGCCGCCAGTCGCACCGTGGGCAGTTGCAGGGAGCCGCCAAAGCGAATCCGGCGCGCCGCTGCCTCCATCCGCGCCCGGGTCTCGCCGGCGTGGCGGCGGCGCCGTCCCCAGTCCGAGGTCAACCGGCGCAGGATGGTGTTGGCCACCACGGCCGGGAAGGCCAGGTTGAGCAGGCCCGAGCTGTGCGGCATGCGAATCTCGAAGCTCAGGCAAAGCGTCTTCTCGGTGACCGACATGATGCGGGCCACCTGGGTCTGCATCTGGCGGCGCTCGAAGTTGAAGCTCAGGCCCACCGGTTGCCAGGCCGCGGTCAGCTCGCGGCAGATGATCTCGACCACCGAGCCCAGGATCGATTCCTCGATGTCGGTGAGCTCGCGCAGGGGCCCGTCCCTGCCCTCGCCCCCCAGCAGCAGGTCGATCACCGGAGGGGCCAGGGCCAGATCCAGCTGCAGCACCGAGAGCGCCCCCAGCGGCTCCAGGCGCACCGAGGCCACATAGCTGATCTCGGGAATGCGCAGCAGAAACTCGTTGAATTGGATCTGCTCGGCCGAGACCAGGTTGACCTGAAAGCGAGTGCGCAGCCAGGCAGCCAGGTTGTGGGTCAGATTGCGCGCGAAGAGGTCGTTCAACATGCTGATGGCACGCAACTGGTCGGTCGAGATCTGCCCCGCCGAGGAGAAGTTGTAGGGCTCGACCCGGGCCCGCGCCTCGGACCGCTGAGCGTCCGGCGCCGCGCTGCGGGCGGCCTCAAAGAGGGCGTCGATCTCGTTCTGCTTGAGCGTCTTTTCCATCAGCTCCTCTTCCCTCCGCATCGGCTGCAATTCATCTTTTGCAATCCGCCGGTCCCGTTCCCTGCCTTAACCCGCTTCGCGCCCCAGCCGCTCAGCGCCGCGGCTGCTCCGGCGCCTTGCGCATACCGGGCCGGTCAAAGGCCCCGCGGGCAGCCAGATCCTTGAGCGCCGCCCGGAGATGCACCACGGCCGAGGCATGAACTTGCGAGACGCGGGACTCGACCACCCCCAGCGCCAGCCCGATCTCGCGCATGGTCATCTCCTCGTAGTAATAGAGGGTCATCACCAGCCGCTCCCGGTCGGGCAGATGGGAGATGGCCTCGGCGAGCCGGTCTTCGAGTTCGCCCCGCAGGCAGCGGAAGAGCGGATCTTCCTCGGGGCGGCCGGGCACATAGGCCAGCTCTTCCTCGCCCGAATCCTCGTTGCGCTCCATGTGCAGCGTGCCGATTTCCAGGCCCTTGAGGTCGCCCAAGAGCTGCTGGTACTCATCGAGGCCCAGCGCCATCTCCGCGGCCACCTCGCCCTCGCCCGGCGGCCGTCCCAGCCGCGCCGTCAGCACGCGAACAGCCTCCTCGACCGCGCGCCCCTTGCGGCGCAGCTCGCGCGGACTCCAGTCCAGCGTCCTCAGGCTGTCGAGAATCGCTCCCCGGATGCGGAACTGGGCGTAACTGCGGAACTGCACCTTCTTGTCCGGGTCGAACTTGGCGAAGGCGTCCATCAACCCGACCACCCCGGCCGAGACCAGATCCTCAATGTCCACATGCTGGGGTAGCCGCTCGTGAATGCGGCGGGCAAGAAAGCGCACGATCGGCAGGTGCTCGAGAAGGATCCGCTCCTGTTCGCCGCTGAGCGCCGGGATCGCGGCTGCGGCAGGTGGATATCCGCCTCCCGGGATGCCCCGGCGCATGGCCTTCTGACTCCCCGCTGCGGCCGTCGCTTCGATTCCCATTTCCGTCCCTTTCACCGAATCGCCAACCCTCTGCCGATCCGGGTTTCCATCAAACCCTCAGCGCACGGTTCCCACCGGACGTAATCGGATCTCGGGAGGAATCTCCCCGGCAGCAACGACCGCCAGGCGAGGCATCACCGGCTCCAGCCAGCGCTTGACGTGATAACGCGCCGGACTGGGGCAAAGGAGCACGGGGAGGGCCGCAGCGGAGGAGGCGCCGATAAGCTGCCTCACAGAATCGGTGAGACGGCGGACCAGCGGCGTCGCCGGGGTTGCGGCAGGGGCCAGCAGACGCTGCCCGGTCTCCGGCTGGAGGGTGGCGAGAATCTCCTCCTCGAGCGCGGGGTCGAGCAGCAGGACCGGCAACTGGCCTTCGCCGTCCAGAAGGGGGCGAACCAGCCGCCGTCCCAGCGCCTGGCGCGCGGCCTCCACCAGGGCCACCAGGTTCTTGTTCACCGGCGCGGCCTCGAGCAGCGCCTCGAGAATCGCGCCCAGGTCGCGGATGGAGACCCGCTCGCGCAGCAGCTGTTCGAGGACCCGGCCCACCTCGCCCAGGGTCAGCAGCTTGGGAACCAGTTCTTCGAGGAGCTTGGGATGGCTCTCGTTGAGCGTGTCCATCAGCCGCTTGGTCTCCGCCCGGCCCAGCAACTCCCAGGCGTGACGGCGGATGAGTTCGCCCAGGTGGGTGGTGATGACCGTGACGGCGTCGACCACCGAATAGCCGGCGGCGATGGCCTGGTCTTCGAGCGCCGGGACGATCCAGATCGCCGGCACCCCGAAGGCCGGCTCCCGAGTCTCCTTGCCGGCCAGCGGGCGGCGGCCCGGATCGCCGCAGACGGCCAGCAACTGCGCTCCTTCGCTCTGCCAGCGGCCGATCTCCAGACCGCGAAGCGAAAACAGGTACTCGCGCGGCCGCAGGCGCAGGTTGTCCGAGATATGCACGGGGGGAACGAGAAAGCCCATCTCCGAGGCGAGATGGCGGCGCAGGGATCGCACCCGGCTCAACAATTGGCCGCCCTGCTTCTCATCGACCAGCGGAATCAGCTGGAAGCCGATCTCGAGAGTCAGCTCCTCCAGGCGCAGCAGTTGCGCCAGATCGGTGCCCTGCGCCTGATCGGCCTTCTTCTTTTCGCCGCTGCCCAGCTCGGCCGGCGGGGCCGGAAGGGCACGGGCCGAGACGCGTCGCCCGCCCCAGAAGAGCGCCGCCGCCACGGACAGGAACGCCAGCTTGGGCAGCCCCGGAATCAAGCACATGGCCCCCGAAACCAGGCTGGCCAGGTAAAGAGTGCCCGGCTTGGCAAGCAGTTGCTGACGGATTTCGCTGCCCAGCAATCCCGCTGAATTGGCCCTGGTCAGGGTGATGCCCCCGGCAATCGACACCAGCAGCGAGGGGATCAGGGTGACCAGCCCATCGCCCACAGTCAGCACCGTGTAGGCGCGCGCGGCTTCAGAGAGCTCGACGCCCTGCTGCAGGGTCCCGATCAGCAGGCCGGCAACAATATTGATCGCGGTAATCAGGATCGTCGCCAGCGAGTCTCTCTGGTTGAAACGCGCCGCGCCGTCCATGGCCCCGTAGAACTCGGCCTCGCGGGCGATCGCCTGGCGACGCCGCCGGGCCTCGGCCTCGTCGATCAGCCCGGCGTTCATGTCGGCGTCGATGGCCATCTGCTTGCCCGGCAGAGCGTCCAGGGTGAAGCGGGCGGTGACCTCGGCGGTGCGCACGGCCCCGTGCGATACCACCAAGAACTGAATGGCGATCAGGGCCAGGAAGAGCACGAAGCCGACCACGTAGTTGCCGCCCACCACGAACTGGCCGAAGGCCTCGATCACCTTGCCGGCGGCTGCCGTGCCCTCCGATCCGTGCAGAAGAATGCGGCGGCTGGAGGCGATGTTCAGGGCCAGGCGGAACAAGGTCAGCAACAGGAGCAGGGTGGGGAAAACGGACAGTTCGACGGCGCGGCGGATCTGCACCGCGGACAGGAAGACGATGATCGAGGCGGCCATCGAGAGCGCCAACAGAAAGTCCAGACCGGCGGCCGGCAGCGGCACCAGCATGACGAAGATCACGCTGATGGCGGCCAGGGGCAGCAAAAGTTCGCGAAAGCGCTGCCAGATGGACTGCACGGGCAGAGAACCGGCGGCCAGGGCGGCGGTGCTCATTGCGGACCTCCTGCAGGGGGCGGGGCGCCCGAGGGTCGATTGCCGGACGCGGGCCGCCAGGCGTGGCCGGCCGCCTGGGCCTGCGCCCTGGCGCGGGCGGCGGTTTCGCGGGCGCGGCGCTCCCTGAGCTCGGCCTCCACCCTCTGGCGATAGAGATAGGCGAGAATGGCGGCTACGGCTGCGTAGAGATCGACGGGAATCGGCTGGCCCACCTCCACCGAGCGGTAGAGGGAGCGGGCCAGCGGGGGATTCTCGATGATCGGCACCCCGGCCCAACGGGCCTCGGCCTTGATCTCCTCGGCCAGCAGGTTGCGGCCCTTGGCCACCACCTTGGGCGCCTCCATGGTGCTGAAGTCAAAGCCCAGGGCCACGGCATAGTGGGTGGGGTTGGTGAACACCACGGCCGCACGCGAGACGTCGGCCTTCACCCGGCGGCGGCGCATCTGGCGCTGCAGGCCGCGGATGCGGCTGCGGATCTGCGGGCTGCCCTCGGTCTCCTTCATCTCCTCGCGCAGGTCCTGGCGGCTCATCTTCAGCCGCGATTCGCGGCTCTGCCACTCGACCAGGTAATCGATGGCCGACCAACCGAAGAGCAGCCACGCGGCGGCCAGCAGAAGGCCGTACACATCGGAGCCCAACAACTCCAGCCGGGCGGTAGAGAACGGGGGGATGGACAACTGCCGGCCGATGCGCTGGACGGCAAAGACGGCCAGCAGGCTGGCGGGAACCAGCGACTTCGCCAGCCGTGCGGCGGCGCGCAGCGAGAAGAGGTTCCTGAGATTGCTGACCGGGTTGATGCGGTTCGGTTTCAAGCCCACCGCTCCGGCATAGAAACTGATTCCGCCGGTCTGCAGAACCCCCGCCCCGAGAGCGGCCGCGGCCACTCCCGCCATCACCACCGCCGACGGCCCGACAACGGCCAGCGCCAGCCGACGCACAGCGTGGAGCGTGGGTTCCATCTCGGCCGGTTCCCAGCGGGCCGGCGCCCCGAGCTCGAGAAAGGCGGCAAAGGTTACCCGCCAAGCCGCCAGAATCCGGCTGCCCAGCGCTCCCAGCAGGATCACTCCCGCCAGGGTTCCAGCCGCGGCCGACAGCTCGCGGCTGTGCAGCACATCGCCTTCCTTGCGGGCCTTCTCGCGGCGGTGCTGGGTGGCCTGTTCGGTGCGCTCTCCGGGCATCGGCTAGCCTCCCAGACCCAGCGCGCCCTGGCCGGGCGCGGCGATCAGCCGCTCGGCCAGATCGAGCAGGCCCGCGAAGCGCGCCTCGATGAAGCGCGGCCACAGGGCCAGCGAGCCGGCCAGCAGCGCAAAGCCGGTCAGCGTCTTCAGCGGCACGGTCAGCGACATGACCGGTAACTGCGGACTGAGTTTGCCCAGCAGGGCCACGGCGATCTCCACCAGCATGGTGGCGGCCAGCACCGGGGCGGCCAGCTCCACGGCGGCCAGAAAGACCCCCCCTGCGGCGCGCACGATGGTGAGCGCGGTCAGCGGCGCCAGGCCATAGCTGCCCAGCGGCGCCACGCGAAAGCTGCGCACCATCGAGGCCAGCAGAATCCGGTCCAGTCCGGCCGCAATCACCACCAGCGTGCCCAGCAGCTGAAACAGATCGCCCAGCAGCGGCGTCTGGATCGAGGAAGTCGGGTCCAGCAGATTGACCATCGAGAAGCTGAACTGCACGCCGGCGATCTGTCCGGCAAACAGCAGCATCTCATTCAAGAGCGTGAGAGTCAGCCCGTAGACCAGGCCCACGGCCAGCTCGCCCAACAGGGCGGAGAAGCTGATCGATACCTGGGCGCCGGGCAAGGCCGCCACCAGGGGGGCCAGCAGATAGGCCGCCGCCCCCACAAAGACCGCCTTGGTGCGCAGCGGAAGCGCGGTCGAGGAAAAAAAGGGGGCGAAGACCACCATCCCGCTCACCCGCACCAGGACCAGCGTCATCGCACTCAGGAAGTTCGTCCACTCGAGTTCGTTTCCATGCGGCATCGTTCTCCCTTAGCTTCTAGCTGCTAGCTTCTAGCCTTCAGCTCTTGGCTGATCGTCCTTGGAGGAGCCCCGTGGCAACTCCTAGGTTCGTCTCGCTGCCTCGACTCAGCTAGCAGCTAGAAGCTAGAAGCTGAAAGCTGCCTCTGCTACCCCAGATAGCGGTGGAAATCGGCCAGCAACAGCCGCGTATAGGCCGCCATCCGGCCCAGGAACCAAGGCATTCCAACCAGCAGGATCAGGGCCACCGCCGCCAGCCTGGGCACGCTGGTCAGCGACTGCTCCTGCAGGCTGGTCAGGGTCTGGATCAGGCTTAGGAGAAAGCTCAGCAGGGCCGCGGCAATCAGCAGGGGCGCGGCCAGAATCATGGCCTCCTTCATCAGCTGGCGCAGCAGTTCGGCTACCAGGTCGGGCGTCATCGCATTTCCTTTCAGAAACTCTTCAACAACGAGCTGGCCAGCAGGTTCCAGCCGTCCACCATCACAAACAGCAGAATCTTCAACGGCGTCGAGACCACCACCGGCGGCAACTGGAACATGCCGATCGAGGTGGTGATCGAGGCGGTCACCATGTCGATCAACAGGAACGGGAGAAACAGCACCGCGCCGATCGAGAAGCCGGCCTTGAGCTCGGAGAGAATGTAGGCCGGAACCACCACCCGCATGGGCAGCTCGTCGGGGGTGTTGGGGCGCTCGATCTGCCCGGCCGCGGTAAACAGGGCCAGATCCTTTTCCCGTGCGTAGCGCAGCAGGAAATGCTTCACCGGCTGGGCTCCGCGGTCGATGGCCTCCCAGCCCGTCAGTTGTCCGGCGCGGTAGGGTTCAACCGCCTGCCCGTCGACCTGGTTGAGCACCGGGGTCATCAGAAACCAGGTCATCATCAGGGCCAGTCCCAGCAGGGTCGGGTTGGAAGGGGCGGTTTGCGTGCCCAGAGCCTGGCGCAGGAAGTGAAAGACCACAAGCAGGCGCACCAGCGGAGTCATGGCCATCAGAATCGCGGGCAGAACCGTGATCAGCGTCAGAACAAAGACAATCGTCCAGGGGGTGGAATCCGAGGCGTGCAGGCGCTGATTGAGATCGGGCAACAGCGGCGCGGGCACAGCGGCTGCCGCGCGGGCCACCTCCCAGAGGCCTACCATGAGACCCTCCCAGCCTGATCGGGGGCAGCACGGCCCGCGGCGTGTCCGTTCCCGGTCAAGCGGCCGGGAAGGTTCGGACGCGTCTGCTCTGCAAACGCATAGAAGGCCGGCGTGCCCTCGGGCGAGGTGGCAACCAGGAACCGCCGGCCCTCAGCTTCCACCAGGACCAGGGACTGCCGCGGCGCCAGGGCGATGCGTTCAAGGACGGCAAGCCGCGGCGGCGCTCGCCGCGTGACGCGCAGCCTTTCGAGCAGCCACCCGGCCAGCCCGCCTCGCGGAGCCCTTGCCAATGCCGCTCTCCCGTTCGCGTTCTCGATCATTCTCCCGGCCCCTCTCCCGCTCCTGCCCGCTGACAAAACCATCCCGGGCCGATCCCAGCCGATCAGGCCAGCCGGGTTACGCGCACCGCCAACTGCGTATCGATAACCTCGAATTCGCTCCAGGCCAGTTGCACCGCGCCCGAGGCAAGAGGCAAATCGTCCCCCTGCCCCCACCCGGACTCGATCACCTGGCCCGGTTCGAGCGCCAGCAGGTTGCGCACCCGAAACTCCCGTATGGGGACCGACACATCGAGCTCCACCGGCAACCGCGCTACCGGCGGGCTGAGCACAATCGCTTGGCCCTCTTCCGGCTGCTGAGGCGAAGGCACCAGCGCCTGTTCGGCGGCCATCTCGGCCTCCACAGCCAGATCGGGCGTGCGCGGCTGCTCGCTGGCCGGCGGCGGCAGTG
This sequence comes from Occallatibacter sp., assembly GCA_036404455.1. Taxonomy (GTDB): domain Bacteria; phylum Acidobacteriota; class Terriglobia; order Terriglobales; family Acidobacteriaceae; genus Telmatobacter. The sequence goes on from DASWZM010000222.1 coordinate 12,388, forward strand.
GATGTGCGGTAGCCATCTGCCTCGGAAGCAGGCAGAAATGTGACCATAAGAGGAACAGGAAGATTGGAAGGGGCTAATGAATGGTCCCCGCAACTCCTCCCCGGTTTCGCCGCGCCCTGCCGCCAACTCCCATCGCTGCTACACTGGAAGATGATTGCAAAATGCGGTTTTTCCGGCCCCCAGCGCGCCGGAATCCGTCTCGAATCGAGGGCCGAGATTATGCCGGAACAGAATGGGAACAAGAGCTTTGCTGGAACCAGCCTGCGCCTCAAGGTGGGCCTTGCGGAGATGCTCAAGGGCGGCGTCATCATGGACGTGATGAACGTGGAACAGGCGCGCATTGCCGAGGAGGCCGGAGCCACCTCGGTGATGGCCCTGGAACGCGTGCCGGCCATGATCCGCGCCGAAGGCGGTGTAGCCCGCATGGCCAAACCCAGCCTGATCAAGCAGATCATCCAGGCCGTCTCGATTCCGGTCATGGCCAAGGCCCGCATCGGCCACTTCGCCGAAGCCCAGATCCTGCAGGAGCTGGGCGTCGATTTCATCGACGAAAGCGAAGTCCTGACCCCCGCCGACGAGGCGCATCATATCGACAAGCACGCCTTTACCACACCTTTCGTCTGCGGTGCGCGCAACCTGGGCGAGGCCCTCAGGCGCATCGCCGAGGGCGCGGCCATGATCCGCACCAAGGGCGAGGCGGGAACCGGCGACGTGGTCTACGCCGTTCGCCACATGCGGCAGATTACACGGGAGATGCGCGCCCTTACCGTGCTCTCGGAGCAGGAACTCTACGCCGCGGCCAAGGAGCACCAGGCCCCCTACGAGCTCATCCGCATGGTCGCCCTAGCCGGCAAGCTGCCGGTGCCCAACTTCTCCGCCGGCGGCATCGCTACTCCGGCCGACGCCGCATTGATGATGCAACTTGGCGCCGAGGCCATCTTTGTCGGCTCGGGCATCTTCATGAAGGAACGCGCCACCCCGCTCGACGTCGAAAACGATCCCAAGGAGCGCGAGGAAGCGGTCTCCCGCGCCAAGGCCATCGTGATGGCCACCACCCACTACAACGACCCCAAGATTCTGGCTGAGGTCTCCGAACAGGTCACCGGCACCATGAAGGGCCTGGCCGCCGCTGGCCTTGAAGAGTCGCAACTTCTGCAAACGAGGGGTTGGTAACCACCTGCGGTGGGGCAGACGCTCGCTATTCGCTCGCATGAGCTTCCTTGCTTCCTATCCTTGCGCTAGAAAAAAGCGCAAGGATGGGGTCTCCGACTGCAACGAGCACATGAAGATCTAACGTCAGCTTTGGGGTGCAACAAAATGCTAAAGATTGATCGGGAAATCTGTAAGTTGAGTCGTCTGGATCCTGTCTCCATGTCAGAGGCAGACATGAAGGAACGAGCCGATCTGCAGCAACTCATCTTCAGGAATGCAGAGGAGTTCTTCCAGATAGAGTGCAAAGAAGATTTGTTCATCCTCGCTCAGGAAGTGACACCTTCAGATAGGGTCGGCGACAGAATCGATCTTCTCGCGATGGATTCCAAAGGCAAGCTGGTCGTCATCGAATTGAAGAGAGGTAACGATAAATTGCAGCTCCTGCAGGCTCTCTCCTTTGCGGCGATGGTTTCGGACCTGGTTTGGTCTGAACTTGAAGCCAAAGTTGCCCCGGCTCAACTGCAGGGACTAGGCCAGTTTCTCGAGAAACATGGCCTAGACGAAGCTAGGAATGAAGACGGACTGGGCCGCATCAACGAAGCCCAGAGGATAGTGCTAATCGCCGAATCCTACGACTATGAAGTACTTCGCACGGCACAGTGGCTTACAGAAGAATACGGTATGGATATTAGATGTTACGAGGTAGCTCTTGCGCACGACAGGGGCAACAATCTTGAGTATCTTTCAGCCGTCCAGCTCTATCCGGCGAAGCCCCTTGCAGAACAAGCCAGACGCGTCGGTTCCGCCCGCACCTCGGCTGTCAACGAGCCACGAACAATCGAGAAACGTTTGCAGGAATGCTCAAACGATCTGGTCAAGCAGTATTTTCAGGAATTGTTGCCGCAGAACCCACGAAGAAGCCAAAGTGGCGGATCAGTCATATTCCCGCCCCAGGGAGAAATCAGGCTCCGTGTTTCGCCACGAAAGGATTACGTCAGGGTAAAGCAGATCGGGAGATTCGAAGGAGATGAAGATCGTTGGAGAGAGCTGTCGCACCCGCCTAGGAAGGTGAGAAACGGAACCAACCTGATCCTTCGGCTCAGGAATTTCTCGGATATCGATGCGTTTCGGCAATTCGTCGATAGCGATCTTGCGAAGACCCAATGGCGGGAGCTCTCGGCAGATTTGGCTGGGGAGGATGGGGAGGAGGTCGATAAGGAGTGATACCGATGTCGCCGGGTTTCCCGTCCTTCGCTTTCTTGCAAAGGGTGGGAAACCGTCCCCGTTCGTTCCCCGCGCCGAAGGCCGCTGGCCCACAGCAGGTGCTGGACATAGTCATATGACTAGTGATATGACTATATGTGGAGGTCGAATATGGCCTGGCAAGTCTATGACGCAAAAGCCCGATTCAGCGAGTTCCTCGATGCAACGCTCAAGGAAGGTCCACAGGTTGTGACCCGGCGCGGAGTGGAAACCGCGGTGCTGGTGCCTATCGATGAATGGAAGCGCCTGAAGGATCAGGCCAGGCAATCGATCCCCGACCCGCTGCTTGACCCGAATGGACCGCACGACATTCCTCTGCCGCCCGAGCGCCTGGTTCTCAGATTGCGCCCATTTCCCTTCGACGACAATGAACAGCAATGAACTATCTGCTCGACACGAACGTCGTTTCCGAACTGCGTAAACCCCGCCCGCACGGGGCGGTCCTGGCTTGGCGGCGTTCGGTCCAGATCCATCAACTCGCCATCCCCGGCGTCGTACTGGCCGAAGCGCAGGCCGGCGTTGAGCTCACGCGGAAGCAAGACCCCCAAAAAGCATTGGAATTGGAAGCTTGGATCGATCGGGTTCAGAGCCGTTACACCATCCTGCCTGCCGACGGGGCCATCTTCCGCGAGTGGGCCCGCCTTATGCACGGCCGCTCCGCCAATCTCTCCGCCGACGCCATGATCGCGGCAACGGCCCGCGTGCTCGCCCTGATCGTAGCCACCAGAAACCGGAAGGATTTCGAACCCTTTCATGTTCAGGTCTTCAATCCATTCGAATTTAACCGGGAAGTGGAGCATTGAATCCCGCCCCGCGCCCCCACATCGGCGTCCTTGCAATTCAAGGCGACTACGCCGCTCACGCCGAGGCCCTGGCCGAGGCCGGGGCCGAGCCTTGCGCAGTGCGCAAACCGGACGAACTGGCAGATCTCGATGGGCTGATCCTGCCCGGCGGCGAATCGACTACTATGCTCAGATTCCTTGAGAAGCGCCGTTTTTTTGAAGTTTTACAGGAGTTTTGCAGCAAAAAGCCAATCTTTGGCACTTGCGCCGGAGCCATCCTGCTGGCGCGCGAGGTTCGCAATCCATCGCAGCGCAGCCTGGGAGTATTGGACGCCGTGGTCGAGCGCAACGCCTATGGCCGGCAGATCGATTCGACCATCCTTACAGCTGAAACCGCGCTTCCCGGCGGCCCGCTGGAGATGGTCTTCATCCGCGCCCCGCGCATCGTCGAGACCGGCGCCGGCGTTCAGGTGCTGGCCCTGCGCGACGGTTCCCCGGTGCTGGTGCGGCAGGGTACTGTCCTTGCCGCCACTTTTCACCCCGAACTCTCGGCTGACCGGCGGGTGCACCGGCTCTTCGTTCAGGCAGTAACCGAGGCGCGTTCGAAATGACCGGCAGCTCCTGAAACCGGGTCCTGGCCTGCCCCGGAAAAGAATCTTCCCGACAAATTGATCCATCCGCTTAGAATC
>DASWZM010000223.1:0-6447 GCA_036404455.1 Occallatibacter sp.
CCCGCCGCTCCTCAAGCTGGGACCGGACGGGCGGCAATGCCGACGCTGTCCCGGTGGAGCCGGGACAGACGGCGCCGCTGCTTGACGTCACGGGCGCCGGGGTGGTCACGCACCTCTGGTTCACCATTAACTCGCCGGACCCGATGCACCTGAAAAACCTGGTCCTGCGCGCGTGGTGGGATGGCGAATCCGCACCGTCCGTCGAGGTCCCCATCGGCGACTTCTTCGGCCTGGGCCTTGGCGAGTATTTCACCTACCAATCGGCTCTGCTGGCCGTTGCGCCCATCAAAGCGCTCAACGCTTACTTTCAGATGCCGTTTGCAAGCTCGGCCCGCCTCGCACTGACCAACGAAGGGAAGGTCCGCACCGACAACCTCTACTTCGCCGTCGACTACGTGACACTCGCCGCACTTCCCGGCGACGTGGGCCGTTTTCATGCGCAGTATCGCCAGGCTGCGCCCTGCAAGGGATGGACCGACGACTGGACGAACGAATACGATCCCCGCATCAACGACCGCAAGAACCTGAGCGGTGAGGACAATTACGTCTTTCTGGAGGCCACGGGCAGAGGGCACTTCGTGGGAGTTACTCACGCTGTCGAGCAGAACCAGGACCAGTGGTTCGGCGAGGGCGACGACATGATCTTCATCGATGGCGACGCTGCGCCGACCATCAACGGCACGGGAACCGAGGACTACTACAACGGGGCCTGGGACTTCGGCGGCCAAGCCTTCGCCAACCTGCACCAGGGCGCGCCTTACATCGTGGACCCGGAGCGGATCGGGGGCCGCTATTGCCTCTATCGCTGGCACATCGAGAGCCCCATCACCTTTGAGAAGTCGATCCGGGTGACCATTGAACACGGCCACGCCAACCACCGCTCCGACAACTTCTACTCCACGGCTTACTGGTATCAGACCGAACCACACGCAGCCTTCCCGGCGCTGCCGCCGCCCAACGCGCGCATTCCAAGGGTGCTTCGTGTAGGCGGAGCGGGGCCTGCGCCGGTGTCGGCGAGCTAGGCGGTGACCAGAACTCCGGGCTCGACCTCGACGGCTGGCTCGGCGGCCACGGCGCTCAAAAGAGACGCAACTACGTCCGCGGCGCTGTAGGTTGTGCGCCCAGGGGCCAGAAACTGCGCCACTGTATTCAGGTCATCGCCCACGGTAACCAGGGCCGGCTCCTCAACCGCGTCCTTACGCATCTGCGCACGGCCGATGTTGGCCAAAAGCGCATTGCACAGGCATTTTCTGCCCACCGTGTCCTCGATCTTGCCGCCCTTGGCCAAATAATTAGCCACGGGTTCCGCAGAGCAGCGGTAGCCAATCTTGCCTTCCTCTACGGCGTACGGCTCCCTCAGATAACCCAGATCGCAGACCCGCTTCCGCTCTTCATAAACAACCAACTCGGAAGAGGTACCTTCCAGCAGAGCCACCTTGAACGGAAATCCCGTAGGTGAAGCCAGCGGATCGGTAAACACCACGCCCGCACCGGCCTTCGCCTGGGACAAAAGCCGCCTCTTCAGGTCGGACCGCATACCGGATTCCTGGCTAAAAGCGAACGCGGTTCCCACCTGGATGCCCGCGGCGCCCTGGTCAAGCGCCTCGCGCAGTTTCTCAGCGTTTCCATAGCCGCCTGCCAGCCAGAAGGGAACACCCAGCGCTCGCATATCCTCGAGGTTAACCCGATCCCGCTCGCCATACACCGGCTCCCCGGCTGCATTCAGTTGGAGCTTTCCGCGAGGGGGCGCATTGTGTCCGCCTGCCGTCGGGCTTTCGATCACAAATCCATTCACGCGGCCATTGGCTCGCCTGAGCATGGTGGTGGCCAGCGTGTTGGAGGAAACAATGGCCAGAAACCTCGGGCGATCGAGAAATGGAAGCGGCCCTTCCGCGTATTCGGCCGGATCGAGATGCATCAGCGTATCCTGCCCCGGCAAGGCTCCCGTCACCGACAACTTGTATTCGGACGCATGGTGCGCCGCAAAGGCGTCCAGCACCCCCGGAATGTGCAGCGGAATGCCCGCGCCCATCAGCACATAGCCGACCCCGGCCAGCATCGCACCGTAAATCGAAGCCAGGTGGGGCATCTGCACCTTCTCAAGAAAATTGATCCCAACCGGATTCTTGTGACCTTCCCGCGCCAGAAATACCTCGACAAAGTTGCTCACCATGCACAGCTCGACCAGCTTGCGCGGGTCCCGCCGCTGGTGCATGGGTATGGCCGGATAAGGTGCTTCAAAGGGCTTGCCGCCGGGAACAAAGTACTCCTGCCAAATGCGCCTGGCCATCTCGGGAAAGGGGAAAGCCTCCAGTCCCCGGCGCATGTAACCCCCCTCGTCGCCATCGGCGAGCCGGCGCACAAAAAGCGCGTCGAGCGCCGTGCCGGAGACCACTCCGAGCTGACCGAGTTTGGAAACCGCCTGAGCCAGACGCCAGTTCGAGACGCCTACGCCCATGCCGCCCTGAATGATTTTGGGAAACTGCATCATCCTTATTCTTTCACAACTTCGGATAATTCCGAGTGTTTTATCTCACATTAGGCGCTTAGCCGGAACATAAGTGTGCTGTTTTGCTCAACATGAGCGATTTTGAGAATCGTTCTCAGGCTCTGTTTTCAAGGCCTTAGAGCTTCTCGCGCAGGAAACTGATCACCTGGTCGGCCTGCACCACCCCCACCATCCGGCCCTGGGCGTCCACCACGGGGAGCGCGTGCAGATTGTACTTGTCGAAGAGCTCGGCCAGTTCATTTTGGGGCAGATCGGCTGGGCAGGAAAGTACGCGGGGCTCGGCCAGTACGGCCAGCCGCGTCTCCGGTTGCGCCACCACCAGCCGTGCCAGGGAGATTGCGCCACGAAGCACCCGCCTCTCGTCGAGCAGATAGATCTCGGTCACGCTCTCCGGGTCGGCGTCGAAGCTGCGCAGCGCTTGCACCGCCTGAGCGACGGTAGACTGCATCCCTAGATAGATGAAGTCGGTGGTCATGCAGCCGGCGGCCGAGTCCTCGTCGAACTCCAGCAGTTCCTCCACCTCCTGCCGCTCTTCCGGCTCCATCTCCTCGAGGATGGCGTCGGACTGCTCCTCGGGAAGCTCGGCCAGCAGGTCGGCCGCCGCGCCGGGGTCCATCTCCTCGACGATGTCGGCGATCTTCTCCTCGTCCAGCTTCTCCAGGAGGGCCTTTTGAAATTTGGGATCGACCTCCTCGAGGGTCTCGGCGGCCACCTCCTCGTCCAGTGAGGTAAATACCGCTTCGCGTTCGGCAGGCGCCAGATCTTCAAGGATTTCGGCCAGGTCGGAGGGGTGCATTTCGGCCAGCCGTTCGTACTCGATGCGCAGCTTGACTCGCCGCGCCGGGTCCACCTCGATCACGTCGACAAACTGCCAGGGAATGCCGCTGGCCCCGAATTTGCGCGAGAGCCTCTCCAGCGTAGCGCGGGGCAAAATCCCTTTGAAAACCCTGCGAAAGGCCCCACGCAGCCCCACCTCGACCTCGGCTACGCGCAGCAGGTGCGCCGCGCCCCGCCCCATCCACTCGAGGTCTACATCGTTCACCCGGACCACTTTGCGGCCGTGAATATCGATGATCTGCCGGTCCACCAGGTCCTGCTGCAGGTAGAGATAATTGCCCTCCTCCTTGAGCGGCACCAATGCTCCGGAAGACCGCAGCTCCAGCGTACCGGCAGGCGTCTCCATCACGTCTTGCGAGGGCACGATGCACAGTCCGGTGCGGGTTTTCAGCACCAGGCCGGCCACCTTTCCCGCATCCGGACCGGTAGCCACGGCAATATCCTTGAGCCGCCCGCGAAGGTGGCCCTGCGCATCGGTCACCGGTGTGCCGAGAAGCGCAGTCAGGCTCATGCGGGCAGTGGTGCGAGGCTGCATGAGCTGAGTGTATTCCCTTCGGCGCGGTTCGACGAAGGCAGCTAACGTTGGGAGTAACTCAAGTGAGCGGATTCGACATTCTCGGTTGGTACAAGGAATCCACCTTGCGCAAGCTCGTTTCGCTCTTCCGGAGTCAGGGAGGGTGGCTCATATTCAGCCCAGTACTCGTATGTGGCCGGTCCGCCCGCTTGATCCACAAGGGACCTGCGGTCGCCGGAAAAGTTCAGGTATTCGCCCGGCTGAAGATGCAACCAGGTCGATTTGACCCTTTCGCCGAATGTGAGCCCGTCATATATTCCGCCTCCGCAACCGTGACCGCCTGCTGGGCCGCCAGGTCCGTCCAGCCGAGCCACGGATGGGACGCGGATGGCGCCGTTCGGTCCTTGACAGTCGATTGCCGGCATCGGCATATCGACGCCGACATTGCCGATGTTCGTGAGGGTGAATCGCAACGCCGCCGGCAGCCCATCGTCTGTGGTGGTAGCCACTTCCATCGTCAGCTCCAGTCGCACGGGATTCGGCTGTTTCGCAGGCTTCTCCTGTCCGTTCGCCGATGCGGACAAAATGCACAACACGGCAGAAACTAACGCCATCGCGAATGCTCTCCCCATGCCCTGGCCCCCCCTTTACCTATAGACACGAAGACGCCGTTTTGAGTACCTTCCCGCACACTCTTCTTGACACAATCCCCTGCAGCCATGAAACTTGCCAGCAAGGTTGCTGAGGCGCGGAGGGGAGAATATGCCCCGGCGCGTTCCGGAAGGGGCGGATACGAACCCGGTGAGCGCACCCAAGGAAGGACGGATGAGTTTCTCGCTAAGTTCCACCATGGAAAGCGTCGGCGAGGTGGAGGCCGCCGCGGACAAACTGGCCGAGGAGGCCGGCCTGGACGAGGACGAGCGATTCCGGCTGACCATGGCCGTGCGCGAGGCCGCCGTAAACGCCGTGTTGCACGGCAACGAGTACGACCCCGCAAAGCAGATCGCCGTAAGCTTCGAGAACACCGGCGCGGCCCTTGTAATCACCGTTGCCGACCAGGGCAGAGGCCTCGATCCGGACACGATTCCGGACCCGCTGGCGCCGGAAAACCTGCTGCGCGGGACCGGCCGCGGGATCTTCCTTATCCGTTCCTTCATGGATGAGGTACACTTTCGACATCTGCATCCCGGAACCGAGTTGACGCTGGTTAAACATCTGGCGCCGGCTGGCGAAAAAACTTGAGGCACTGGCGCAGGGAGCGTTGGCGGCGGACGGGGGCAACCACTCCCTGCCGACGATTCGGGCAGGCGGAGATTTCCCCGCCGCTCCTGACGGCGGAAGTGCTATAACCGAAATACAACAAGGAGGAATTTCCGTGGCACTTACTATTGCTTCCCGTGAAGTGGACGGCGTAACTGTTCTGGATCTTAGCGGGCGGATCACCCTGGGCGAGGGCAGCGTGCAGATACGCGATGCCATTCGCGACCTGATCGGCAAAGGGCAGAAGAACATCCTGCTCAACCTGGGAGACGTCAACTACATCGATAGCTCGGGCTTGGGCGAGCTGGTAGGCGCCTATACCACGTCAAAGAACCAGCACGCTGCGCTCAAGCTGCTGAAACTGACCAAGAAGGTCCACGACCTGCTTCAATTGACCAAGCTCTACACCGTCTTCGACATCTACGACGACGAGGCCAGCGCCATCGCCTCCTTCAAGTAGACCAGTCCGGCCCGCGTCCTCACCCCAACCGTTGAAAAGGCCATCCCGCACTCCGGGATGGCCTCTTTCGCGTGCCCGCTGCCCCGTCGCTGAAACTTGCCCTCAAAACTTGACTGCCGGCACAGCACGCGCAGCGGGACTGGCCGCGAAGTAGGCGGTGTTCTCCTTGAAACCGGCGATGCCTGCCCAAATGTTGTTGGGAAATTGAAGGATAAAAGTGTTGTATTCCTGGATCGCGTCGTTGTAGCGCTTACGCGCCACGCCGATGCGGTTCTCCGTGCCTGCCAACTCATCCTGCAATCGCATGAACTGCTCGCTCGAACGAAGTTGCGGATAGTTCTCAGTGAGCAGAAGCAATCGGCCGATCGCGGAGTCAAGCTGGCCGTTGGCCGCAATCTTGGCCTGCGGGCCCTGGGCATTCAACATGCCGGCGCGCGCGTTGGCAATATCGCCAAAAACCGTGCTCTCTTCCTTGGTAAAGCCCTTCACCGTCTCCACCAGGTTGGGGATCAGGTCGGCACGCCGCTCTAACTGCACGTCTACCTCCGACCACATGCTCTTCACGTTCTGATCCTTGGCCACCATCTGATTCCTGGCCGTCACATAGCTGCCAAACACCATCAGAGCGGCCAAGACCAGCACGCCCACCACTCCAAGTGCAATCCAAAGCCCCTTACCCATACAGTTCTCCGCTCCTCCGGCCTCCACTCAAGGAAGCCCCTTTCTGCAAACCTGAAAGATCTACCAATCGCCCCCGGCGCCGCCGCCGCCAAAGCTCCCGCCGCCAAATCCCCCAAAGCCGCCGCCACCCCCGCCGCCACCACTGAAACCGCCACCGCCAAACCCTCCGCCCCTGCCGCCGCCGAT